>JAPKBW010000008.1 GCA_028823235.1 Longimicrobiales bacterium
ATTCTGGTCCACTCCAATACGGATAGTCCGACTCCCGAGGCAGGCCTGCCGAGTGGGTAAGCAGTCCTTCTAAAGTGACAGGTGTCGACTCGTCATACCCCTGCTCAAGGTCGTAAAACGACAAGTGTTTTTGGACGGGGTCTCGCAGGTCAAGGCGTCCTTCGTCCCTGAGCTGCATGACCGCTATGCTCGTGAAGAGCTTGGAGATCGAACAGATCGAATAGAGCGTGCTCGAACTCGCGGGCCTGCCCGCGTCGATATCAGCCATGCCGACCGCACCACTCCAAACAAGCTCCTGGTCGTGCACAATCGCAGCAGCGACGGATGGCAATCGTTCGTAGTCTTTCTGCGCGTCTAGCCAGATGCGTGCAACCTCCAGAGCCTCGGCAACGTGTGTGTCGTCCGCCACCGATTGGGCAACCACTGGCAGAGGGGCGAGAAGAGCGAGAGCAAATAACAGGGCTTTCTTCATTCGGATGATCCTTCGCCAAGTCTGGTAAGGCTGAGTCGAAACATGCGCCTGCCCTCAGAGGATCCGCAACTTGGTCGAGGGTCCCGTCACCGTGCGTGCAAAACAGTGTTGGTGGGTGCTAGTGACTAGGCTCTGACGTCGTGGTCCATGATGGCCGCCGCGTCGTTGATCCCCTGGATGTACTTGTCTACGTGGATGTTCTCGCACGGGGCGTGGAGATTCGCCCCAGGGTTAGCGAGGCCTGAACCGATAGAGGGGATCCAGGCATGGCCTAGGATTGCTCCCTCCGCGGACACCCCATTTACGAATGAGAGTTCGCCGTCGACTTCAGAGGCAGTCGCAATGATCGCCTGGCGGATGTCCCCCTTCACTTTAGGGCACCTGTTTTGAAACCCTAATCCTCACCTAGTCCATCCGTGGCACCCAGCCACACGAACTGCCTGAAACGAGTCGCGAATGACGTGCCCGACTCGCTTGCCAGACCTGTCGACCGTTATATACGAGCCAAGGATCGAGGACCGGCCCCGGATGGAGACGGCGAACAGCGTGTATCGGCACAACCGCAACGTGCGAATCTGCCATTGGATCAATGTGATCGCCTTCTGCTATCTCGTGGTAAGCGGCGTACACGTCTTTCTCGATTTCCCGGAGTTGTACTGGGGGAAAGTGGGATTTCGAGGCCATCCAGCCGTGTTCAGGCTCTCGGACTGGGGGATTTCCTGGGATCAAGCCGGGGCGATGGGCGACCGCAAGTGGGGGAGAAACTACCATTTCCTCTTTGCCTGGATCTCCGTCATCAATGGCCTGGTCTACGTCTCCTGGAACGTGTGGAACAAACACTTTCGGCGGAATCTACTTCCCAGCCGTGACGAGCTGACCCGTCAAAGCCTCAAGACTGACCTGGTGGACCACCTCCGGCTTCGTTCGCCCGTGGCCAAGGCGGCAGGCCGCTACAGCGTCCTGCAGAAGATCTCCTACTTCATTGTGATCTTCATTGTGTCCCCGTTCATGATCCTGAGCGGACTTGCCCAAATGCCTGCCTTCACGGCGATTTCTCCGGAACTGATCGATCTATTCGGTGGGCGTCAAACGGCGCGCACGCTTCACGTAATCGGTATGCTGTGGATGATCCTTTTTGTGCTCGTACACGTGTTCGAGGTGTTCGTGGCCGGGGTGGTGAATGAGGTGCGTTCTATGATTACCGGAAAGTACGCAGTCCAAGGGGAGGACACGGAATGAAAAAGCTCGTCTCCCGTCGAACATTTCTGGCCGGATCAGGTGCGGCTGCCAGCATGGCACTCCTGGGCCGCGACCCCACGACCTATTTGCCGCCCGATGTGAGGGGCGGACTGATGGGTGCAGCCGACGTGCTGACCATGGCGACCCAGAGGCTGCTGTTGTCCGGCCAGCCTCTGGCCCAGGAGCACGACGTCAGCGAGATCACCAGAGACTTCCCGACCTGGGGGAACACCAACCCGCGACAAGAAGACTATCAAGACCTGCTCAGCGGCCAATTTGTCGATTGGCGCCTTACCGTCGGCGGGCTTGTCAATCGGCCGATGTCTTTTTCGCTCGAGGAACTCAAGCGTCTTCCTCAGCGGACACAGATTACGATGCACATCTGTGAGCAGGGATGGTCCGCGATTGGCCAGTGGACGGGCACACCTCTTCTGGAAGTGCTCCGCGCGGCGGGAGACGTCACCGATGAGGCGCGCTACGTCGTGGTGGAAACGTACGACGGCTGGTACGAGGGGTACGACATGTTCGACGTCGTCCATCCCCAGACGATACTCGCGTATGGTCTGAACGGGACGGACCTGCCTGTGGGCAACGGCGCGCCGGTTCGACTCCGAGTGGAGCGGGCCTGTGGTTACAAGAACCTCAAGTTTCTAAAGTCCATCAATGTCGTCTCGTCCATGGCCGGCATTCGCGCTGGCACCGGCGGCATCAATTCGGACAACGATTGGCACTGGTACGCGGGTGCCTGATGGCGATTCGGACACTCCGGTGGTTCGGGGACGATGGGCTCCTATCGCAAGGAGTTAGTCCCGTCTGACGGATGAGTGAGCGGTGGGGCCAGGACGCCGTGCTCCCATCCCTCGTCCGCTTCCGGGTTCGACGTGGACCTACGTCCGCCAGGGGTACTCCGGTCTCCTGAGGTGCCAGTCCGTCTCGTTCTGGAAGGACATGCCGAAGTCGAGCGTAGCCTGATCGTCGAAGGGTGAGGCGACGATCTGTAGGCACAGCGGCATCCCGTCTGGATCGAAGCCACACGGGATGTTCAGGCCGGGGTGCCCCACCAGATTGGCGATGTAGTTGAGCCGCGGTGTGCCGACGTCGAAGTCGCTCGGGGGCTCCCATTCGTGACGGGCAGGAATCGGCCAGCCGTCGCTCACTTCCCGCAGGCCGGCTCCATTCGGCCAGGTCGGGGCGATGACCGCATCGTACCGTGAGAGGATCTCGTCGGATTCACGGGTGAGCTGGCTTCGAATCCGCTGTGCGGTCAGGTAGTCCGACGCGGACATCATCCGTCCGGCCATCCACCCGGCAGCCCGTTCCTCGTTGAACGAGAACATTCCGGCGGCGCTGCCGTCGGCGAAGAGTGGCTCGAAGATGGTTCCGCTCTCGACCGTCACGATCGTGGAGAATAGGGGGCCGGTCGGGTACAGGGGCAGATCGATGTCCTCCACGGTCACCCCCATCGACGCCCACACGTCGAGTGCTTCCTGGAAGACCTGACGGTTGTGGTCGGATTGCGTCAGCAGGAACTCGCGCCGGTGAACACCGAGCCGCCGGCCCCTCATTGATCCGGGATCGGCCCGGAACGCGAAGGGACGATCGCTCGACGAATTGTCGCGCGCATCAAAGCCGTTGATCTGCTCGAGGACGTATCCACAATCCTCCGCCGACCGACCCACCGGCCCGATCTTGTCCAGACTCCAGGAAAGCGGCATGCATCCGAATCGACTCACGCGGCTGAAGGTGGGCCGGAGTCCGGAGGCCCCGACCGAGGAGGCCGGGAAGACGATGGACCCGCCGGTCTCCGTCCCGATCCCGAAACCGATCAGTCCCGCGACCGCAGCCGCGACGGTACCGCTCGACGACCCGAAGCTGGTGCGATCCAGCTTCCATGGATTCAGTGCCGAGCTGGTGTTGCCCCCGGCGAACTCGCCGAGTGACATCTTCGCCATCAGGACCGCCCCGGACGCGGCCAACCGGTCGATGACCGCCGCGTTCCGCGTCGGAACACGGTCGTGGAAGATCCTCGATCCCCACGTCGTGCGGATGCCGTCGGTGTCGAGTAGATCCTTCACGCCGTAGGGAATCCCGTGGAGGATGCTGCGTCGCCGGCCTGCACGGAGTTCGTCGTCGGCACGCTCGGCGGCTTCGAGCGCGTGCTCACGCGCGATCGTCACCATGGTCGAGAGCATCCCGTCGTGATCGGAGCGGGGTTCGCTCGGAAGCTCGAAGGGAGGGGGGTCGAGCTCGTCGGCGCGGTCCAGAAAGTGTCGCGTCAACTCGACGGAGGTGATCTCACCCGAGGAGAGAAGGTCCGCCTGCTCCCGAATCGTCATGAAGTGAATCGGTGTCGACTGCATCAGCCTCTCCGGAAGATCGTCAGCGGCTGCTCGTCCTCACTCAGCGGGAACGCTCTGAGCTCGTTCGCTATGCGCGCACTGTTCGCGATGGCCCTGCGAAGACGGTCGAACTCTTCGGCGTTGTCGTAGATCCCGCGAGGGCCCTGAGCGTCGAGCAGCGTTCTGACCGTCTCCGCCGAGACCTCTCCCGTTTCGGAGAACTGAGTACACGCCAGTTGCCACGCGACGGCCATCGCGGCCGCACCTGCGCCGGCGACCTTCGTGAACTGTCTGCGATCGATCGTCATGTCGCCCCCTGCACCCGCGACTGCTGTCGCGATACCGGGGCTACCTTTCCGCTCCTCACTGTTCCTCTTGCTCACGCGGTCCCTTCGTGGCGGGGTGGTGGCTCATCTCGCAGGCGGACAACATGATAGTGAGGTCGTCTGTTCGCACGTGCGCCTTTGTATCGAGACGCCGTGATGCTCTAGCAGCCCCTCCTCGATTCCACTGCCACTGACTCAGAACACTATAAACTGTGTTCTACTCAGGGGCTTTTTGTTTTTCAAATCCTCTAGAAGTCCCTGCTCAGATCCGATCACCCAGGAGGGGGTTCAGGTCTCGCAGTTCCTCTTCTCCGATCTCAGCAGCCTTCGCGAGCACGTGGCCAGTTCTTTATCGCCTGCTCTGTATAATTCGAGTGCGGTGGGCATCCACCGTTGGAGATCGGCGATGCGCGTGTCGTGGCTCGGGTGGGTGCTGAGGATCTCGGGTGGTGCGCCGTCGCCATTGCTATCCACCATGCGTTCCCAAAAACCGATCGCCGCACGGGGGTCGTAGCCCGCTGCCGCCGCGAAGTATAGACCCACCTCGTCAGCCTCCGACTCGTGCAGTCGGCTGAACGGCAGCGCGATGCCGATCGAACTGAGTCCTGACAGTGCCTGCAACGTGGCGTCACGTTCCGATGCTGACATATCGCCTAGGGCCATCGACGCAAGCCCAAGCGTACCCTCCAGGAGGAGGCTCTGCGTTATCCGCTCGAGGCCGTGCTGCAACACTGCGTGGGCGATCTCGTGCCCCATGATGACTGCGAAACCGTTCTCGTCCCTGGTGATCGGCAGCAGACCCGTGTAGACGGCCGTCTTGCCTCCCGGCAACGCCCATGCGTTCGCTGTCTCGGGCTCGTCGATCAGGATGAACTCCCAATCGAAGGCCGACGTGGGCTCGGGGATCATCTGCTCGGCCGCGACGGCGATCCGCTGACCGATGAGTTGCACCATCTCAAAGGCGAGCCCGCTCGAAATCAGTTCGGACATCGACTTCGCCTCAGCGTAGGCATCGACGCCGAGCTGTAGTTCGATCTCTAACGGGATCAGCGGCTTTAGGCGGCTGCGTCCCGTGATGGGAGTGGTCGCACACGAGGCGAGCGACAGTGCCAGCATCAGGACGACTAGGGCGCGAATCCGCATGGCGAGCCTCCGATCAGTTGAACTGAGGAACTGTAATAGTGACCACGAATCCACTGCGGCAAGTGTACTCCACATATCGCACCAATCGCTGCGCGTCTAACACCCCTGCGACGCCGGGTAGGCGCTCACCTCTTGTTAGCCCAAGCTGACGGGCCCGCGAGTTTCATCTTTCTCTTTGCAACAACTCCGCTGAGGACGCTTCGTCGAGGTGCACTGTTCAGCGACTGAGTGTACGATCCAAGAAGCCGAGTACCCTCGGCCAAGCATCGACGCGGGCCTGCGCGTCGGCCTCTGGTGTGCCACCACTTCGAGGATCGACGATCGGCTCCGGCTGTCCACCTGCGATGTTGTGCCCAGCTTCCACGTAGTTGAGCACATCGGTCGTCAGTCCTGCAGCCGCGCGCGTTTTTTGGATATTCCGCGCCATTTGCGCTGAGTTCCAGAGGGCATCGCGTTCCCCAGCGACCAACATCAGTGAACCGCGGAAATTCTCGATGGGAATCCGAGCGCCTTCCTCAAGTTCCGGGTGGTCATGACGCCCGTTCTCGTGGATGGCCCGGAGATCGGCCGAGGGACCAGTTTTTAGTCCTTCTACGAAGCCTCGGTAGGGCATGAACACTAGGGGCTCACCCTCGAACGAGAAGGAAGAACGTGTGCCTTCTGCCTCGAGCATCTCCAGACCCCATCCCTCCCAGACCAGATCGGAAGGGGCATACGCGACAACAGATGAGATCCATGGATAGCGGCTCGCCGCGAGGAGTGCGAACTCCGAGCCCTTGGATCCCGCGAATAGCCCAAAACGCTCAACGTCTAGGCCTGGCAGAACACTCAGCGCGTCTCTCAAGTCGCTGAGCTGATCGACTCGGATGTCTATGAAACTGCCCGGTACGTCGGGAAACTCCGGCGGCGGTTGGAGATCGCCCCAGTCTGGCGAGTAGTATGTGAGGCTCACAGCCCCATATCCGAGTCGGGCGAGAATAGGACCAAACCTGCGTCCCGCTCCATTCCCGCCCTCGGCGCCTCCAAGAATGACGACGACCGGCCGCGGTCGCTCGCCTGAAACCAGATACAGGACGCTGTTCGGGAAGCCCTCGACTGGTCTTTCTGTGACGAGCGCCCCTTCGGAGGTTGCGCCTGGCCGTGACTGGGCCGAAGCGGATGACGCGGGCAGTATGCCTACCCCGATCGCCATGACGATCAAGCATATCGCCTGCGTCCGAGTCACTAGTTTGGTCTCCCCATTGTTGGGGCAGTTTCGGTTAATGGTGTGTTACCGAAAATTTAGTGGGGGGGGGGCACCTGCTGTCTATCTGTGCCACAACCCCAATAACGGCCTAGTCGTTGAGGGAATAATAGCTCACCGAAACCTGTTTGGTGATTAAATCAACTTCCCACCGTACAAAGTTCATGTCGCCGTTGCTGACACAGTCAGTGAAAAAGAGTTCCGCTCTTGTTCCATTGCGGCGAAATGTTCCTCTTAGCGGTGATGAGATAAGAGTTCCATCGTTGCCCAATACTCGAGCCTCTCCCTCCATCGTTCCTCTTGTTCTTCCCTCGTCTACCGCTTCCCAATATTGGGTCGAGTAAACGGTGCCGTAGCCCTCAACCGGACCTTCAAAATTATAGGTAGTGCCCGACTGGTCTATCGTAATGTTAGTAATTGCGACTGAGCCCGTGCCATCTGGTTGTGATAGATCCATTTCTCTTCCCGTGGTCCTATGATTTGTAAGAAGTGATACGTCCCCGCGGCGAACTCTGTTCGAGGTTGGCAGGTCCGGGTGATCAAGGTACTGCCCCCCAGTGTCCGGTGCCCGTCCGTCGCCAAGCATCGCTCGGCTCGATTTTGTTTAAGGGTGGCGCGTTAGGGAGAACACCGAGGCGCCCGACATCTTGAAATCACACACTTTGTGGACGCTCACGGGAGCTAGGTCACCGGGTGTCTTCTTAACCACTCGGATGTCCTGGAATGGCGATATCCATTCACTTCCGAGACCTGTTTAGCCATGCGCTGTAAATGTATGCGCGCCAGTCTATTGTGTAACTCGCCCTCTCCTCCGTGGCACCCAGCCGGATCTAACTGTCCAGCAGCGTTCTGCGCGTCCTTGGTTGCGGGTAAGAGTGGGGCAGGGGCAGAATGAAGGCATGAAGAAAACCCTGTTGTTCGTGCTCGGCCTGATAGCGTCTGGGTGTGCTGACCCCATTCCAAGGAATCTGGATGACCTGCCTATGCAGGGACCACAGTACCTGGACTCGGAGACGCTAGAGCCGTACAGCGGTTCAGCCCACCGGATGTCTGTGTACGACTCAACGGTGATCGCGCTGAGGGTCAATCTCAGAGATGGAAGATTCCACGGTGACTTTGAGGACTTCGAGCCTGAAAATGCCGCACGCGGTCTGGGGCTATACCAAAAAGGCACCTACCGGGACGGCCAACGAGAAGGTCCTTATGAGTACCTCTATCCAAGTGGCGTCATCAGGGGCCGTGGCACATACGAGAACGGTCTAGAAGAGGGGCCTTACGAGTCATGGTTCGAGAGTGGTGAGCCAAGAAGTAGGATCACCCACCTGGCTGGTGCGGTAGACGGACCGGCTGAGGGCTACTACGAGAACGGTCAGTTGGAGGAGAAGACCACCTACGCGGCTGGTGAGGTAGACGGACTACTAGAGACCTACCACGAGAACGGTCAGTTGCGGGGGAAGTCCACCTACGTGGCTGGTAAGCCAGACGGACTGTATGAGTCCTACTACGAGAACGGTCAGGTGCAGGCGAAGGGCCCCCTTAACATGGGTGCGCAGTGTGGTGAGTGGATTGAGTACGCTGAGACGGTCACCTACGACCCCTGTCCTCCCGGCAACTAGCCCCTCCGTGGCACCCAGCCACACCTAGCTGCCTGAAACGAGTCGCGAATGACGTGTCCGACTCGCTTACCAGACCTAACGAATGACGCAGTCCGAAATACCTTGTCGCCGTGACTTAATTGGTTCGACGTGGGATGGACGGAGTACGCTCGACTGCTACCTCACTTCGATGCTCTCGTGGAGATGGTGAGTACAGAAATCGAGTGACAGCTTAGAGGCCTTCGATACTTCTCGATTTTATAAGTCGTCACGAGGGTACATGTTTACACCGTCTCAACGGTGGACAGTGGAACGTGACTGTCTCTCTAGGAACGCTGCCATGTCGTGCTCGATCCACAGCTGGGCACCTTGGTCGACCACCAGTTGTTCGATGCGCTCCATGGTCGCAACAGTGAGCGCCGAATCTACGTTTATGCTTGGGACCCGTCTGTCTGACCGACTCTCGCGGAAGTGGTAGAGGTCGCCAGCCAGAACAACAGGCCCCTCTTCATCCAGATCCACGAAGAGCACTTGATGCCCGGGCGTATGGCCTGGTGCAGGAATAATTCTCACCCTGCCATCTCCAAACACGTCGTGCTCTCCGTCGAGCAGTTCCCGCGGCACATTTCGGAGACTCTCGTATACAGCCGGATCATAGAATGGCACGGTTACGCTGTCCGCGAAGGCCGCGTCAAACTCAGCTTGCTGGATAAGGAGCGTTGCGCCTTGTACCTCACTTGCCACTCCGACATGGTCGAAATGCATGTGAGAGAAAGCCACGTAGTCAAAAGCGTCGATAGCGTGGCCAATGGCGGGGAGTTGGTCAGCGAGCGTCTGATTCAATCGTAGCAACACCGGCGGTGATTCCACCCAGTCCCCGGCTTCGGCAAGGCCTACTGGCAAGCCCCCCTCCCACAGTAAACTGCCTGCGGGATGTTCCACTACGTAACAGGGAACGATCATGTCACGGACATCGGTCTCGTCGTCACCGATGCCGAACATCGCAACGCTTTCGAAGCGAATGACACCACAGTCGAACTCATGCAGCGTGAGCGGTGACTCTGCTGGCGCGCAAGCCGTCGCAAGAACCGACGACACTGCGGTAAAAAAAAGAGTCGACCTTCGCAGTTTTGTTCTCATTGTTTCCCCATTGCTCAATTTCGAAGTTTCGCCGATGCGGACGCAGGCGAGGAGGCTCCCTGAGCAAGCATTGCGCTACGTGTGCTCGCTCACCAAGTAATCCCAGCTTCTTCGAGCAACGCTTGGTATCGGGAGTCGTCGCTGAGAAGGTCTCCGAAGGGCAATGAATGGGTGCTGCCCGCCCATCCGTATGCCCCCGACCGGATAAGGACTTCGAACAGCTCGATAGCTCGGTCGGGCTGGCCGCTCTCGGCGTACATAATGATCTGCCCCCTCGGATTCTCGTCGTGGTCCGGAAACGTATTCGGGTTCCCGGTCTCACGATAGCGAACCATCGCTTGATACGCCGCCGTCTGAATGGCGACGTCCAAGTTGGCAAGCCGCGCATAGTTGAGCCATGCCTCCAGGCCCTCCTCGTATCGACCCTCGATCAACAGTGCATGCCCTAGGTCGTACCAGGGGGTTGCCCACTCCGGTGCGAGGTCTACGGTCTTCTGGAGCTGTTCGATCGCTTCTTCCATTTGGGTCGCAAACAAGAATACCTCGCCCAAGACGAGAGAGATCACCCGAGAGACCGGATCGAGTTCAAGCGCACGCTGTGCGGAGCCCACCGCCTCGCCGGCCCTTCCGGTGGAGGACAGCACCCATGCCCGCCACATGTGGCCGATAGCATAACCTGGATTCAACTCGATCGCCCTTTCAAGCTCCCGAATCGCGTTCTCCCAGTCGCCGACCATCCAAAGGCCAAACCCAAGTGAGGCGTGAGCCATGCCGAGGTCGGGACGGAGAGAGGTGGCTCTTTGCGCTGCGGCGAGTCCCAGCTCTGAGTTCGTCCCATAGTCCGGCATCGTCCGGAATACGTAATTGTCTAGAATCAGGTAGGAGTCCGCGAGTCCGGAGTATGCCTCGGCGTAGTTTGAGTCCAGATCTACAGCGCGCTGAAACTCGCTGATCGCGGTTCGGATACTCTTTTCGGTGCGTTGGTTCCAGAAGTAACGCCCTCGTAAATAAGCCTCGTAGGCCTCGGTGCTCGCGGTCCCCTCACCCACGAGTCGCGCCTGCTCGGCTCCCGAGAGACTTACCTGAAGTTGATCGGCGATGGCCGAGGCAATCTCGCGCTGGATGGCGAAGATGTCGGTGAGCTCCCTCTCGAACGTGTCCGACCATAGATGGGCGTCGGTCTGTGCATCGATGAGCTGTGCGGTGATCAGCACCGTGTTTCCTTGGCGACGAACGCTTCCCTCTAGAATGTGCGCAACGTCGAGGGTGTCGGCGATTTGCCGGATCGTGAGCCCCCCGTCCTTGAATGCGAATGAGGATGTGCGCCCCGGAACGCGAAGGTCTGGTAACTGCGCGAGCGCGTTGAGCAGCTCCTCGGTAATCCCGTCCGAGAAGTATTCGTTGTTGGAGTCGCCGCTCATGTTCACAAAGGGGAGGACCGCGACCGACCGTTCGATTGTCGGTTCGTCATCCGTTGTGCCGCTGATGCCGCCGCCGAACAAAACCCATCCGATCCCGACGAACCCTAGCAACACAAAGGCACCGACGAATCCTAGAGCGTTCCGCCGGGTGAAAAGGCCAGAGACGCTACCCTTGGCAGCGTCCGTGGGATCAGGAAGCAGGTCCAAGTCCCCATCGACTCGGTCCTGTCCGCCATCCTGGATGAACGCCGCGGCGAGAACGACGGGCAACCCGACGATGAGGAGTGCGAGCGCGAGGGAAGGAAACCAGTCCGGCAGGTTGAGCGCGTCTCCCAGCGTACCGACACCGCTGAGTACGGCCCAAGACGCAACCGCATAGATCCCCAGTACTTGCCAGAGACTTTTGCGATGGATTTCACGTACGAGGCGCTTGAATGGACCGTTGACCATGGCGGAAAAGATGGTTCCTTACCGTTCGTGGTGGCAAGCAGATACCGTCCGCCCGGCCTAGAAGACGGCAACTAGCCCCTCCGTGGCACCCAGCCACACCTAGCTATCCAGCAACGAACGAGTCGGGTTGCCCACCTCAGCCTTCCACCTGAGCGAACAGATGGAAACCAGGCCCAGGCGGAGGCCGCTGTCGAGGCACAGACACCGAACTAGGGCCGGCGACGGGCCTCAACGGTCTCCCACGCAACGGACTGCAGGTACCGAGCTGTCTCGTGAGGCAGCCGCACCAGGGGCACGATGTCGTCGGATACGAATGCGCCCGGGGTTTGCATCTGGCGACCGTGCAACTCGCGGGGAGCCCCGACGGCCGATCGTCCAGTCAGTGTCGAGTACATCACGGAAGTCACGAGGTACGTTCCCGCCGGCGACGGGTGTGAACCGTCGGGGTGGAACAGCTGAATATCAGGCCGCTCCTCGCGCACTCGAGCCCACGCGATGCCGGCGGCCGCAACGTCCGCGCCGTGTGCGTCCCCCGCAGATTCGTACGCGTCGGCAATTGGGTCGGCCTGTCCCGGGAACACTTCCTTAGCCCATGTCATGTAAAAGACCGGCCTTGCTCCAAGGCCTAGGATCAGATCGACAACCTCGGCGGCGGCCTCGAAAAACGGCTCGGTGTCACCGATGGTACCGAACTCCTCGTTCTCATAGGGCGCTCCGATTCTACTCTGTTCCTGAAGGACGACGACGTCCCAGGGCGCTCCATCTTGCGTGGGCTGCGCGAGGGCATCGGGAAGGTGTCCATCTTCCAGGTGTCGACGCAGTGTGAAGCCTCCGTGCAGATGATGTGCGGTTCGGAGAAGAGGCCCCTCGGTAAGGGATTCCGACATCGCCTCCAGCTGGCCCGGGAGGTTGTTGTAGTAGATGTAGCTGTTCCCGACGAAGAAGACGTCCACCGTCTCGCGTGCCTGCGCCTCAGCCGATTGAGGGAGGGTGCAAAGGAAAGCTGCGACGAAGGCCACATATCGAGAGAGCGAAACCGTCGAGAACTGGACTCGGGCAGGACACGTCATGCGTTGCAATCAGGTGGCAGGAGGGAACGGTCGCGACAGGCGGCCTTCTTCGAGTCAATGTAGGGCTCAGGCCACGGAAAACGAGTCGAACTACTTCGTCGGCGTCGGGGGCGCCACGTTGCCGACCGATGCCGAGCGGGCTCTATTCCACTCCGTGGCGCTCGCACCGGTGCTCGCGTGCGCAGACCCTTCCGTTACTTCACTTCCCGGTGGACAACCGCATGTCCCATCCTGACCAGACTCGGTCCGGTAGCTCTCGTTTGTGGCTGCTTCTACTCGCGCTGGCTGCCTGTGGGGGTGAGGTCGCAGACGGTGCGGCGTCGCCGGGAGAAAGCACAGTCCTTCCCGACGGGGCGGAAGCGTTTTCGTTCCTGGGCGAACCGCTCTATCCGCCTGAGCAGTCTGAGGCTGTTCGGGCGATCTACCTCGAACGGTATGCAGAAGCTGAAGATGCTCTGGTTGCCGCCCCCGCGGACGTCGACGCGCTCATCTGGATGGGACGCCGGACGGCATATCTCGGTCAGTACCGGGCCGCGATCGACATCTTTTCCCATGCCATCGACCTTCATCCCGACGACGCGCGGATCTACCGACACCGAGGTCACCGGTACCTCACAGTCCGTGAACCGGATCTCGCGATCGCTGATTTCGCGCGGGCTGCGGAACTGACCGAAGGCGAGCCGGATCAGGTCGAACCCGACGGGTTGCCCAACGTGATGAACACCCCGACGAGCACCCTCCAGTTCAATATCTGGTACCACCTCGCTCTCGGGCACTACGTCCAGGGCCACCTTGAACAGGCGCTTGCGGCGCAAAAGGCCTGCCTTGAGGTCTCTGAGCATCCCGACTCCGTGGTGGCCACTTCGTACTGGCTCTACATGACGCTGGTGCAACTCGGTCGCGACGAGGAGGCAGCCGAAGTACTCGCTGGTATTAACGAAGACATGGAGATCATCGAGTCCATCGCGTATCTCGACCTTCTCCTGCTGTTCAAGGGCGAACGCACCTTGGAAGATCTCGTCGGCCCTTCGGGAGATGCCGCCACGCTTCAGAGTACGACGACCTCATACGGCTTGGGTGTCTGGCACCTGGTGAACGGTCGAGCCGCGGAAGCACATGCAATGTGGGAGAAAATGATGACATCGCCGAACCAGTGGTCCGCGTTTGGTTTTGTCGCGGCCGAGGGCGAGCTAAGTCGATCCGCCGTTCGGTGAAGTGACCAACTCGTAACATCGTACACACCACGTATTTCTACCCTTCAGACATCAGACGTCACTGCTTATGGGCAACGGAATCGCGACGCTCTTCATGATTGCGGCCTTCCAGGCCGTCCCGGCTCAGGTCGAGATTACACCCGAACGAGCTGAAATCGAGGTGGCCTCAACCACTCAACTTGAAGCCCGCGCCCTCGATGGGGCCGGACGTGTCATTGACGGGGTCGATATCCGATGGATCGCCTCAACGCCGGAGCTGGCCACCGTCGATCAGGACGGTACGGTCACGGCGTTGAACGCCGGGATGGCCAAAATTACTGCTGTCATCGGGGGGCAGCCCACGTCGGTGTCGGTTGTGATCCGGGCTCTTCCTGCCGCAGAGCTGCGGGTTTCGCTGGGCAGCTCCGAGCCCTACTCGGGGCAAGTGGTTCCAGCACGCGTTCAGGCCTTCAACCGGCTGGGTGAGTCCGTAGATGACCCGGAATTGACCTACACGAGTAGTGATCCCTCGGTCGCCGACGTAGACGGTGCCGGACTCATTTTCGCGCGTGCCGTGGGCAACGCGACGATTCAGATCTCCGGCGCGGGGGTCAGCACCGAGGCGTCTGTGACCGTGCGCCCAGATCCTGGGGTCAGCTACACCCTCGCTCCGATCGATAGTCGGATCCGGACCGGCGATGTGGTTCGCTTCACCGCGACTGCCCAGACCGGGAATGGTACAGACGTCCAGGCGTTTCCTGAATGGTCGCTCAATGGGGTTGGCGCACAGCTCGAGGATGACGCGGGGCAGGGCGTGTTCGTCGCAGAGGAGCCGGGCACCTACCGAGTGACCGCGCGAATGGGTGAGAAGGATGTCGTGAGTGGAGTCGTCCGCGTCGAGGCTCGAGGGGCCGATGCCGAATTGATCCAGGTGGGCCGTGGAGGCATCGGCGAGCATCACTCCGGTGACGTCTGGGTGTTCGAGGGTATAGACGGACGTGACTACGCGTACATCGGGACATTCATGTGGGATTGGATGAAGATCTTCGACGTCACGGATGCGTCGAATCCGATTCTGACCGATTCGATTCAGCTCGACGCACGTCGCATCAATGACGTGAAGATTCACCCCAACAACCGTCTGGGCATCGTGACGCGCGAAGGTGCGTCGAGTCGACGGAACGGCATGGTGTTTCTCGATCTTTCGATCCCGGCGCATCCCACGATTCTTTCGGAGTACACGGAAACGGTGACCGGTGGTGTGCACAACGTATGGATTTCCGGAGAGCATGAGCTCGTTTACGCAGTCCATAACGGGACTCGAGCCGTTCATGTGATCGACATCTCGAACCCCGAGGCGCCGCACGAAGTAGGGCGTTGGGGCATCGACAATCAGCAGCGTTCGCTACATGACATCATGGTTCAGGACGGATATGCCTACCTGTCGTACTGGGACGACGGGGCCGTGGTCCTGGATGTCGGGGCTGGGACGCACGGTGGGACGCCGACCACTCCGACCTTCGTAAGTCAGTTTAAGTATCCGATCGGAAACACCCACGTAGTATGGCGTTACGGAAAATACATGTTCGTGGGAGATGAAATTTTTCCCGCCGGGTGGGACGCCGATCAGGCAATCCATGCGCGGGGTTACATCCACGTGCTCGACATGACCGACATCGAGAATCCGGTCGAAGTCGCAAAGTACGAGGTGCCTGAGGCCGGAGCCCATAATATCTGGATCGAAGACGACAAGATGTACGTCGGTTACTACCAGGCCGGGCTGCGCGTGGTGGATATTTCGGGCGAACTCCGCGGGGACCTGTACAAACAGGGCCGTGAAATCGCGACGATCATGACGACCGATTCCGAGACCATGACGCCGAACTGGTCGATGGCCTGGGGAGCACAGGTGTTCAAGGGCCGGATCTACTCATCCGATCTGAATTCAGGGCTCTGGATTACTGAATTGAAAGAACGCGCACGGGTCGTCTTCTAGTCGCTGAGACTCTGCGCATGTACCGGCCCGTCTCGACGTTCCCCACGACATGGTGACTCTCGACTTCGACCACGCCCGCAGGGCAGTGGCCAGGCACGGCCGTGTGACACCGTTGTTGCCCGCGCCCGGACTCACTGAACAGTTGGGGCGTGAGGTCTACCTGAAGGCCGAGTGCCTTCAGAATACGGGGTCATTCAAGGTCCGTGGGGCCTCGGCGCGCCTCGAAGCACTCTCCGAGAACGAGAGACTGGAGGGCGTAGTCGCGTGCTCCAGCGGGAATCACGGTCGGGCCGTGGCATTCGTCGCCGATCGGATGGGGATTCCTGCCACGATCTTCGTGCCCGAGTGGGTCGACCCGGTGAAGCTCGCGGGTATTCAGGCAGCCGGAGCCGAGGCCCGGACCATAGGGAGCACCTTCGATGAGTCCGAGTCCGCTGCTGTGGCGGAAGCGGCGGAGACGGGCCGCACGTATGTCTCGGCGTACGATGATCCCTGGGTGATCGCTGGCCAGGGGACAATCGCGTTCGAAGTCGAAAGTGCGCTTGGCGAAAGGCCTTCTGCGATCATCGCGGCGCTTTCTGGCGGCGGGCTTCTTGCTGGAATCGCTGGCGCCTTCAGTGAGGAACGAGCGGCGGTGGATGGAAACTCGAAAGGCCACAGCAGGAACGAGGCAGGACGGCAGTCACCGGTTCGCACCGTCGGTTGTTCTGCCGCCAATGCCGCTGTCATGTTGGCTAGTGTGCAGCAGGGTCAGCCGGTAGAGCTGCCGGAGCAGGACACGTTGGCGAACGCACTGGCAGGGGGCATCGGGTTGCAGAATCGATTCTCTTTCGACCTCGTTCGTGACTTGGTCGATGACTATCCCGTGGTCGACGAAGCTGCGATCGCTGATGCCATGCGGTACACAGTAGAACGACTGCATTTGGTCGTCGAAGGCGGTGGTGCTGTTGGGCTCGCGGCTGTCCTCAGCGGAGCCTGGTTACCTCCGAGCGACCTCGGTCCCGGCCCCATCGTGATCGTCCTGAGCGGAGGGAATGTCGCAACTGACACACTTCTCGAGATCCTTCGCAGGGGTGATCGCTAGGACCAGAAGGGTGGTCCAGCTAGATGTCGAGGAGGAGCGTTGGCAGGATATCCCCGGCCAGCCCCATTAGACTCACATTCGCTCGGCTAGAGAGCTGGGTCTGTTCGAGGTTGAGCTCGATTATGGCTCCGCCCTTGCTGGCCGTGACGTCCGGCAAGGACGCCGCAGGATGGACGAGCGCGCTCGTTCCAACCACGAGGCACACATCAGCTTCCCGCGCGGCCTCGAAAGAGGCGCCGATCACAGCGGGGTCAAGCATCTCGCCGAACCAGACCACGTCCGGTCTCATCAGCGAGTCACATGTGTCGCAATGCGGCAGGGTGTCGGGTGAGGTCGCGTCGACCGGTGGTGGTTCATGGTCCAGTCCCCCGCACCCACTGCATTTGTCTCGGTGGATCGCTCCGTGCACCTCCAGCGGATAGGCACGGGTCGGGTTGCCGGGGCCGGCCGCGATCCTTGCACCCTTATGGTGCAGCCCGTCCACGTTTTGCGTGACCAGCGTGGTACGCCCGGGATGTCGGAGCGCCAGTCGGGCGAGAGCGATATGAGCTGCGTTTGGCGTGCAGTCCCTGATGAGCTCGCGGCGCCACTCGTACCACTCCCACACGAGTCTCGCGTCTTTCGCAAAGGCCTCGGGCGTGGCGAGACCCTGCGGACTCAGTGACTTCCAAAATCCATCCGGGCCGCGAAAGGTCGGCACGCCTGACTCTGCCGAGATACCCGCGCCCGTCATGACGAGAATGCGAGGGGCGTCGAGGAGAAGCCCCCTCGCCCGCTCGATCAATTTCGTATCGCCGTCCATGCCAGGAGTACCCATCCGATAATGAGGGCGACCCCGCCGATCGGGGTGATAGCTCCGAGCCACCGCATTCCTGACAATACGAGCACATAGAGACTCCCCGAGAAAATGATGATCCCGACGACGAAGGCCCAGCCAGCCCAGGCGACGGTTGGTGCTTCCCATTGAGTCGAGGCCCACGCGACGACGAACAGTGCAAGTGCGTGCGCCAACTGGTACCTCACCCCGATTTCGAACGTCGCTAGGTCAGCGGGTGAAAGCGCAGTCCGGAGGGCATGCGCCCCGAACGCCCCGAAGAGCACAGCCAGGCCGGCGAAGACCGACCCGAGTACGAAGAAGAGCCTCATGGAGTCAGTCCTCAGTAGGCGAGAGCGTACGCTTCGCGTCTCGGGTCCGCTGCTGCTGTGAGGACTCCGGTCGTCGGGTCGAAGACGATCATCTGAGCGCCACCGAACGTGGACGTCCATCCCTGGATCAGTCGCAGCGAGTGCCCTCGAGCCATGAGACCCTTCGCCGCCTCCTCGGTCACGCGATCCTCCAACGAAACCTGGAGGCCAGACATCGAGCGGAACCGGGGAGCCTCTATGGCCTGCTGAGGCGTCATGTCAAAGATCAGCATGTTGTTCACGATCTGAATCAGGGACTGCGGCTGGCTGTCTCCGCCTGGAGTTCCCAGAGTGAACGCGAAGCCTCCGTCCGTGTCGAGTGCCATCATCGGGGAGAGTGTGTGATAGGGCCGTTTCCCTGGAGCCACCTGGTTAGGATGGCCGTCGGCCAAAGTGTACAGGGCGCCGCGATTGTGGAGCAGAATACCCGTCTCTGGTTCGAGGAGACCTGATCCGAAACCCGCAAAGTTGCTCTGGATCCAACTCACTGCGTTGCCCCACTGGTCGACGGCCGTCAGGTACACGGTATCCCCGGCATCGTCCATGTCCTCTTCCAAGCCGGCGTGATCGTCGCCAAACCCTGGCCCCACTTCCTCCGCCGCGTGGTCCGCGTCCACTAGGGTGGCGCGATCTTGCAAATACTCAGTGTCCAGCAGGCGGGCGATCGGGACGTCCGCCTTCTCGGGGTCCGCAATCCATCGGTCCCGGTCAGCAAAGGCCAGCTTCTTCAACTCAATCAAAGTGTGGAGATAGGCGTCGCTGTTGTGGCCCATAGACGGCAGTTCGTGCTCTTTTGCCATCTGCATATAGGCGAGCTGCGCCGGACCTTGAGTGTTGGGCGGCATGACGATCATCGTGTGGTCGAGATAGTCCCCACGAAGTGGTTCGACCCAGGTCGAAGTGTGAGCCTCAAAGTCTGCGGCCCGCAGGTGACCACCCTCGGACTCCACGAAGGCAGCCAGCTTCCGTCCAATATCCCCGGTGTAGTAACCGGCCTTTCCCCGCCTGGCGATCGTCTCGAGCGAGGCCGCGAGTTCCGGATTCTTGAGGAGCGATCCGACCGGCGGCGCTGAGCCGTTCGGGAGGTACAGCGCACGCCCGAATTCATTCAGGCTTCCACCCTGATCTTCGAAGTCCATGGCAAGACGAGTCGAAACAGCAAATCCGTCGCGCGCAAAGTGGATGGCGGGTTGCAACAACGCGGGAAAGGGCTTTGTCCCGAAGCGCTCATGAGCATCGACCCACCCCGCGACGGCACCCGGCACGCTCACTGATAGGCCACCCTCCTGTGGGACCGCATCGACACCGGCCGCCGCGAAGAAGTCCGGTGTGGCGAGCGCTCCAGACCGGCCACTCGCGTTCAAAGCCGTGACCTGTCCAGTCGCGCCATCATAAAAGATGCCAAACGCATCGCCACCGACGCCGTTCATGTGTGGTCTGGTGACCGCCAACACGCTGGCCATCGCGACGATCGCGTCGGTGGCCGTGCCCCCGTCCTTGAGGACTGCGAGCCCAGCCTGGGCAGCGAGAGGGTGCCCTGCGGAAACCGCACCGGTGGTGCCGCGCACATCCGGTCGGTTCTGAGGCGCGTATACCGTGGTCGTGACTTCAGCGACCGCGTCTCCGACGGAGTCAGCCGTACCACAAGCCGATAGAGCGGCCATCGACAGTGCGGCAACCGTACGTCTGATGCGGGTGGCGGTCGGTGCTGGGATCTTGAAAATCTGCATGGTTTCGCGCGTTCGACTGCGGGGGAAGCTCTAGGATGACGCCGACCGTGGCCGTCGTGGCTTCGGTACGTTGCGACGCGGTGATGGCCGGCGCCAGTAGAGGTGCGGAAGACCTCTCGATTCGGTTATTCTTGGGCTTCGATTAGCGCCCCTTTTCTCCCGTACGTCGTTGGAGCCGCACATCTTGCAGGCCGCGCCACAACCCGCTGCGTCGCTGCGGGATCGACGGTCGGCGCTCCGGCTCGCGCTGGTCATTGCAGCCGCCCATGCGGTGAACGATGCCTACGCGTCGTTCATCCCACCGCTGCTGCCCAGGATCATGGACGAGTTGGGGCTCTCGATCGCCCTCGCGGCCACTTTGGCCGTCGCGTTCTCGATTGCGGCATCCTTGCCGCAGCCGTTGTTCGGATATCTGGCAGATCGGTATGGCCGGAGAATCTTTGCGGTACTCGGACCCGTGCTGTCCGCCGTCTTCGTCTCGACAATCGGCTGGGCGAATGGATTCTGGACGCTCGTCATCTTTCTGATCATTGGAGGGATCGGCAGCGCTGCTTTCCACCCGCCGGGTGCGTCCTACGCAGTGCGAGTGGGCGCAGGGAAGGGGGGTGGAGCTCGCTACTCGGTGTTCTCCTTCGGCGGCGCGATCGGGTTTGCCCTCGGTCCGCTGATCGCGGTGGGGCTCGTCCAAGCAAGAGGACTCGATGGCCTCTGGATCGCAATGTTGCCCGCAGTCGCTCTGGCGCCTCTCATATTCTTTTCACTGCCCAGCGGACGCGCAGAAGCTCGGGATACCCGTAGGACGCCACCGCCACCGGCAGCGGTCGTTCTTCGTCAACTTCGTGGGCCACTGGGACTCATTTTCGGCGTCAGCGCGATCATGGCGTTTGTCCAGCGCTCATTCCTCACCATGGAGCCGATCATCATAGCCCAGTCGGGTGGGTCCGAGACGCTCGGGGCCGTCGCACTCACCTTCTACCTCGGTGCCCAGTCTTTGGGTACGGTTGCCGGTGGGGTACTCGCAGACCGAGTGGATCGTCGACGTCTGTTGGCTCAACTTTGCTTCTGGGCTGTGCCGACCCACTTGGTGGCTGTGTGGATCGGACCCGAAGGCGCACTTGGGCTGACTGCGTTATCGGTTGCCGGATTCCTCGGGATGGCGACGTTGCCACCGATCGTAGTCATGGCTCAGGAGTTGGTGCCCTCGGGCACGGCTGTCAGTTCCGGCATCGTCATGGGGCTCGCCTGGGCGACCGGTTCCTTTGCCGTGCTTGGGACAGGCGCGCTCGCGGACGTGATTGGGCCCCAGGCCGCCACCATGGCGGTGATTCCTGTGGCGTTGGTTGCCGTGGGATTGGCGCTCCATCCCGCCCTCGGCGGCAGTGGCTCTGCGCCAGGGCCTGGCGAGGGAGATACTGTGGTCACGGCGGGCGGAGACTGAGTCGATGCCGTTTCGCCTGAGCCCGCCCAGAGATCGGAAGCTGTATCGACTGGTGAAGAGGTCCGAGTCGGTAGAGTTGGCGAAGGGGCGAACACTCTAAGCGCCGGGCGATGAATCGCCCTGGATCTATCTCGTCCGAGAGGGCCTCATGCGACTCGTGCTGCCTGGTATGGAACGTGGGCAAAGAGAGCGGACCGTCCTCCGTGGCGCTCCCATGGGAGACCTTTGGCGACGAGGCACTGACCGACGGCCACCGACGGTACGGAGCCATCGCCGGGTCGTCGTGCACGGTCAGTCTACTACCGAAAACCGGTGTATTGCAGGGATTGAAGACCGCGAAGAGCAGCCACTCTGCGTATCTGGAGAGTCAGGAACGTGAACTGCATCGGCTCCGGCACGCTCAGGGTGGTTCGCACGGACCGAAGGCGGCACAGCGCCTCGCTGAAGTATTGATCGATCTCGGCGCGCGCTGCGGCGAGCCCTCGGGACGTGCCGTCCGATTCTCTGAGCGCCTCACGCATCAGGTGCTAGCGGATCTCGCGGGCGCGCATCGCGCGACGGTGACGACACTCGTCAACGACTGGTTGTACGATGGAGTGCTCGAATTCACTGACAAAAACCGTCTCACAGTGGTCCGGCCCAAGGACCTCTGGGTTCTGGCTGGATATCAGGCCCCCGACTAGCTTGGGGACGGGGGCAGGTGTTCGTTGACCCAAATCCCCGCGCTGTCTAGCTTTCCACGCTGTTCAGGATGCGGCGGCATGCCGCTGAAACCCTAGGTTGGAATCAAACGTCATGTCGCAGCGCCATCCCGGAGCTCATAGAGCTTCTCACAACTCGCCCAATGATCCCGAAGACAAGTTCATCGCCGGGATTTTTGAATTCACCACTTGGGCCAAAGGCAACCAACAAGTCCTGACCGTCGCGGCAGTCGTGGCCGCGATTATGGTCGCCGGTGGCCTCTACTACAACAGCTACCGGGGCCAACTGAATACACAGGCCGCACAGCAACTCGAGGTCATCCACCAGTCAATTTCCATTCGGGACACCGAGGGCGCGAAGATCGACCTTGCGACCTTCCTGGATCGATTTGGCGGTACGGTGTTCGAAGGCGAAGCCCGGTTGATACTAGGCGAGATTTACCTCGAGTCGAATGATCCACAGCAGGCTGTGGCGGTCCTCGAGCCACTTTCGTTGACTCCTCGCGAGCCGATCGAGTTCCAAGGGGCTGCGCTACTCGGTGCTGCCTACGAACAGGATGGCCGGTGGGGCGACGCGATCGACGTGTATCTGACGATTGCCTCGCGCTCAGATCTCGACTTCCAGATTCGGGATGCTCGAACCGCCGCCGCCAGGATCAGCACCGATCAGGGCGACGTCGCCGGAGCTATCGAGTTGTACGAGCAGTTGCTCGCTGAACTCGATGAGAACGCCCCGGAGCGCGGGATGTATGAGATGCGCATCGCCGAGATCCAAAGGGACTCCTGAACTAGAGCTGCCGGGAATATTCCCTGGCGCAGGACGGTCCTCAGAGCATGAGATCGGGGCACGGGGTCAATATTTGGCTTAGTGTGACCCTTTCTTCATTTAAGGGGACTTCGTATAATACATATTATGTTAAGTTGCCTTGGTGAAGCGAAGGTGGTGCCTTGGTCCACTAAACAACCCCGCTAGCCCTAATTGCGCCTAGCGCGCTGTCCGAGACTGCCACGGCTCCACAGCCTCAACGCGCACTGACACGGTGCCGGTCTCGACCATACCGAGCCGTATCGCGGCCGCGTAGGAGACGTCGACTATCCTCCGGTCAGGATCAGCGAACGGTCCTCGATCGTTCACCCTGAGGAGGAGGCTGCGCCCGTTGGCCAGGTTCGTGACCCGTACCCAGGCCGGAAGCGGAAGTGTTCTGTGCGCAGCGGACAGCTCGTTCATTTCGAAAGGTTCCCCGCTACTGGTGGGCCGTCCCTGAAACTGCTCCCCATACCAGGATGCGATGCCGCGCTCATCATAGCCGTAGGACGAATCGAGGACGCGGTACGTGCGCCCACTTTGTTCGTACTCGATCATGTTTCCACCTCGACTGGGAGGCTCCGCCGTCGGTAGGCTCTCTGGAATGCCCTGAGGAGGGGGTAGCGGGCTCTCGAGCTTTGGTGAGCCAATCATGGTACAAGCACCGAAGGCGAGCGCGGCCACGAGAGCTAACCCCCTGCGTTGAGACCTCTCCATCCCCGAACCTCCTTGTAGGCCTTCTTAACGGGCTTGTGCTGCACCCTTGCGGGCGTGTTAGTTAACATCTTGTTAATAAAGCGTTTGTCGTCGGTTACTTAACGTAACATCAATACACCGGCCGGCGGCCCAGGAACCTGCTCCTCATCGTGCTGCAACTCGATCTCTAGAAGCGCGAGGCCATCCAGGGTGCCCATAAAACGATCTAACTCGCATGGCCCAGGCGGAACCAGGCCGCCTCGTCCACCCTCACGAGGAAACGCCGCTCAATTTCCCATGCCACCTATCAGTTTTCTCCAACTGGTTTTCTACCCAGAACTGCGATCCTGCGCCGCATGAAGGGGAGAAACCACTGAGTCGCGCGCTCAATCGCCCGGAAGCCGGGCAAGTGCGATTCCGCGTAATAGGCGCGTTCAATCTTAAATCCAGCATTAGCGAGGAGGCCCCGCATGGCATCCATCGACTTGTAGTCCACGTGCGATATGTCCCTTTTGAGGATGATATCGTGATTCTTCAGTACTTCCAGAATGTGTCCGCGATGTGGCGTCCACGTGGCGAACCGTCCACCAGGCGCCAGAATCCGGTATGCCTCCGCCGCAATGCGTTGCGAATCCTCAGGATAGATGTGCTCGAACAGGTCCGCGGCGAGCACGAGGTCGAAGCTGTCACTCGGTAATCCAGTTGCTCCCGCGTCCACGCAAAGGAAGCGCAAATTCTCCGTCGGCTTCTCGGCGAGTCTCTCCTCGCAGATCGCGATGGAGCGCTCGCTGAAGTCGACGCCGGTGATCTCGGCGACACCGGAAGCGAGTGCGAATCCGAAGGTGCCCCACCCGCAGCCAAGGTCGACCATACGGTCGTCCGGCCCCGGCACGTGGATCTCACGGACCTTCTGGATTCGGTACCGCTGGAACGGGCTGTCGTGATCGTTGAGATGTAACGTGCCTTGATTCTCGAAATAGTCACTTGAGTCATAAAAGTCCTTCCCGATGCGCTCTGTCGTCACCGTCAGAGCTTCCCGAAAAGGTCTTGGATGCGTAGCCACCAGACCCGCCAGACGGCTTCGCGCACGATCGCTGGTGACATCTTTGACTCGCCGGTATCCCTTTCTGTGAACAGAATGGGGGTCTCCGCGAGCGTAAACCCAGCGCGCCAAGCCCGGAACTTTAGCTCGATCTGAAAGGCGTATCCGTTAGACTGCACCCGGTCGAGGCCGACCTTCTCAAGCACTTCACGTTTCCACCCGTTGAAGCCGCCTGTCCCGTCCCGAACCGGCATGCCGGTGATGATCCGGGCATAGTGGCTCCCGAAGTAGCTCACCAGCAATCGACTCATGGGCCAGTTCGATACCGTGACCCTGCCGTCCACATAACGTGACCCGATCATAACATCGGCCTCTTCGAATCCGGCGATCAGAGCGGGGAGTGCTTCTGGAGGGTGTGAAAAGTCGGCATCCATCTCGAAAAGGATGTCGTAGCCGAGGTCCAGGCCCTGTTTGAAGCCTGCTAGGTAGGCGCGACCGAGCCCTTCCTTTCCCGGGCGATGTAGAACCGAGATCCGATCATTCTCCTCGGCCATGGCGTCAGCAATCGTCCCCGTTCCGTCCGGGGACCCGTCATCAACCACGAGCACGTCGACACGGGAATCCTGCTCCAACACGCACGGCACGATCCGGGGCAGGTTTTCTGCCTCATCGTACGTGGGAATGATGACCAGGATGCGGGGGTTACTCACCGGACTGCGCTGCTCCTTCGGATGTAAGATGCCGGACCCAGAATGCCGCTGCGGGAATAACCTCGATGACCGTCGTCCACAAGCGAGCGGTCACCGCCACAGCTCCGGCCGTTGTCACACCGAAGTGAGGGGTCAGGAGCAGCGTCAGCGTGGCCTCCCGAACACCCAGCCCAGCGGGTGCGAACACTGCAACGTACCCTAGAACGTAGGCAGCGGCGAAGGCTGACGCCGCGCTGAGGAGAGGAGCCTGAAGGCCCAGACCGGACACGAGCATCCCGAAAGCGAGACTGTAGGTACACCAGTTCAGAAAGGCGACGGTAAGCCACCTGATGGCATCGCTCGGCGCGAGACCCTCGGGCTCTGGTGTGCCGGCCACCCGAAACCATGCACGTGTGACCGCGGAGAAAACCGGAGGGAGGAGTCCGAAGGCGATCCCGCTGATGAGGCAGATCGGCACTACCCATTTCCAACTCGCCCCATCCGCGAGCGTCCAGACCGAGCCAAGTCCAATAAAGAGGGCCGATACGAGCGCGAGGCCTTGTCCCAGGATGGCCGCTGCGGTCGCTGTCTGCGCGGGAATACCCCACTTTCGGGAAAGTGCGACCAACCCTGCGATCTGCCAGACCTTTCCTGGGACATAACGCCCTAGGTTTGCGATCATGAAGAGCCGGACACGCACGGCAGGGGGTAGCGGGGGGCCACCCAGGCCGTGAACGATCATGCCCCACAAGAACCCGGTCGTGAAGTATCCGCCCAGCAGCGCGGCACAACTTGTGGCGATCATGCCCCACCGCAGGGTCCAGCTGGAGAGGTCGAAGGCTTGGAGTTCGACGAACGAAAGCCCGGCCCGACTCAGCACGAACCAAGTAACGAGGACCGTTGCCCCAAGCTGGGCGAGGCGGCGTGCAATCGTCTTCAGGAAAGTGACCCCGCGGACGTCGGCTCGGATGATGTTGCCGGAACCTTATGCGCCCTCACCTTCCAGAGGCTGAAAGCCCAAGCCCCGAATAGCGTTGTCATGACGATCAGGCTCAAGATGAGACTGCGATCCAGAATCTTGGATTCGTACCACATTTCGACGGTACTCGTACCTGCCGGCACCGGTACGGCGCGGAGAGAGTGGTAGGCACGGAGGACCTCGGTGTTCTCCCCGTTTACGGTCGCTCTCCATGCTGGGAACCAGTTGTCGGCAACGATGAGGAGGGCGGGCTGGTCAGAGACGACCACCAGGCGGTGCACGTCGGCGTCACGCTGAGCCCACACGACACTTCCCTCTACCGCGCCACCGCTGAGCTCGACACCCGGCTCCTCTACCAGGACGGCTTCGAGCGATGGGTCGTGATCCTTGCTCAGCATATAGGGAATCGCATTCGCGTCGTTCTTCACAACTGCACTTCCGACAAGACGTGCACGCGGCAGTCCTCCATCGGCTAGGAGGGTGTTGTAGGTACGGCCGTCCGAATACTGTGTTCGCGATACCACAGTCCCCTGTGGAGCCGGCCCGCGTTCGTTATCAGGCCACAGGATGTAGCGAACATTGAGGATCTTCCGAATGTTGAGGTTGCCGAGATTCGCCGGAGCGCTCGTCCCCACCATGCCGATCAACTCATGGTACCTGGATAGGTTATTCGGGTGGTTGCCGGCCGCCAACTCCACCCCGTGCATGGCGGGATTTACGTCTTGGCTCGACCTCGACAGAGACCACAGTCTGTAGGGTTCCCCGCCTTCCTCCCGCTCTACCATCGCCTGGATGTTCGGGTCCGGCTGTGACCACCCGTAGTAATCCATCGTCCCGATAAAAGGGGAGTCCACCCGCGCCTCGTCGACGACGACGAGGGCGACCAGAATCGCGAAGGCAACGCGGACCGGCACACGGCCCGATCCGAGTGCCCAAACTGCTCCGGCTGTGGCGCCTGCAAGCAGCGCAGCGATCGAGGCCCCCAGTACAATGTTGGGAAGGTGAGCAGACAGCACCTGCAGCTGCCGTTCCCCGATGGAGCTGTATACCATCGTGGTCCAGGCCGTCGTGAAAACGCCGCTCGCGATCAGGAAGGCAATGACGGTTACGCTGCCGGCTCCTACCCAGAGAACCCTCTGGATGCGAGCGAGTTCGTGGTTGTCGCCCGCCGCAGTGACCTGCAGGATGCGGTCGACGCCCAGCGATGCCAGCGTGATCGTCCCGAAGCCGAAGAGGAAGATCGCCATCCCCGGGGCGCGGAATAGGGAGATCCCCGGGAGCAATGCGTACAGGATGCCCCACACGGGGGTGTTCGCCCCGAGTGCAAAGGTGAAGGAAAGAAGGCCTAACCCCACGAAGAAGAATCTGAGGTGTCGCCGAGCCCCGCCGAAGAAAGAGACCGCTGCCAGCAACAGCACGACCAGCCCGGCGTACTCGTGGTTGTCCTTCAGTCCATTACGCCCCCAGTAGGTACCAGTAGTCCAGGCGTTACCACCAGCCATATTGCCAGCGAATTCGGGGACGATGAGAGACATCGCCTCTTCCGGATTCATGGAGTACGAACTCGACCAGGTCTTTCCACTTCTCCCGGCGGTCTCGTCCGTCGTCTGAATACGGCGTGAGTAGGTGGTAACGTAGTCCACGGCCGGGAAAAATTGATAGGCTGCCCCGGTCGCACCGAGAACAGCGGCAACGAGAAAGAGGGCGAACCTCATTGCGCCCGCCTTGCGCCTCGACGTTCCGGCTTCCCCGGGCAGTTTCGATCCGGGAGCGTTGCCAAGGTCATCCGCGCCGCGGGCGATCTGGAAAGATCGAAACATCCCGAACAGTCCCACACCTCCAAACAGGAAGTAGGCCATTTGGAAGTGGGTGGTATACAGAATCAACGCGACTAGGAGCCCGATACCGCCGATCGATCCCAGGCCTGGCTTTGCGAAGTGGCGCTCTGTTGCCCAGAAGAGCAGCGGAGTCAGCGCCGTGACAAAAATTTTGCCGTCATGCCCAGGCTGGACGAAACTCACCATGAACGGCGCCAGCATATAGGCAGCGCCACCCAGGAACGCCGCCGCCCGCGTGCCCCCAATCGCCCGGACCCATCCGAAGAAAAACAATCCCGCAAGAAAAATGTGTAGGACCAGCTTCCACCCGAGAGCACGATGGGGAGCAGAAATTAGGAGAAGAAGGAGTGACGGCGGATAGAGTGAGTCTCCGGCACTCAAGGATTCCAGGAACGGCATCCCGCCCAAAATATGCGGAGCCCACCCCGGTATCCTCCCAAGTGAATGCAACGCCTGCGCATAAAGATCCCGCACGACATAGCCCATCCCGACAACGGTGTCAGAGCCAAACAGCATCTCATCGCTGAAGATGAACGCCCGGAAGAGAAAGACCGCGATGGCCGCGTAGGCTGCCACCGGGACCCATCTCGGAATACTGGGAATCGGCTGAGGCTCGATTCCACCCTGTCGGCGGTCGGAGGCCTTCTCTGAGGTGCCTTTCTTTTTCGCCATCTTGCCTAGGCCGTCCGCCGGCGACGAATGAGTTCTTCGTAGATCTCGATGTGAAGTTCAGCGAGCCGGGCGTTGCTCCACTTCTCGACTACACGTTGCCTGGCCTGCTTGCCGAGGCTGGGAAGGTCGGTTCGCCCTAAGAGTACCGACACTTCGCGAGCGAGGTCCTCAGGATTCGCAGGCTCGAACAGTGTCCCCACCTGAGCATCCACGATTTCGGGAAGACCTCCAACGTTAGACGCCGCGACGGGCACCTCACACGCCATGCACTCGAGTGCGGCGACGGAGGTGGCCTCCATTAGGGAGGGGAAGATCGCGAGCTCTGCCGAGCACAGGATTCCCGGCATGTCTCGGTGGGCCTGGACACCCAGAAATCGCAACCGTTCCCCTACCCCGAGTTCGCCACCGAGCCTCTCCAGGGCGTCTCTCTCCGGCCCGTCACCAACTAGGACCATCTCAACATCGAAGCGCTCTGCGATCAGCGGTAGCGCTCGGACGGCATACTCCACGCCGTTCTTCTCGAACAGACGACGGGGGACGACGATACGTCGTCGCCTACCGATGGGCGGTAGCAGCGAAGCGGCGACCGGAGCGAAGATCGATGTCTCGACGCCATTGGTCACCGGTTCGACACGATGGCCGGGGGCCAGGCGCTCTCCGACGTCCGCGATCTCGCGGCTAGCAGCCAAATTCACGTCGACACTCGAGACCATGCGCCCGAGTAGTTCGCGCCATCCCGGGCGCATAGCGAGCTTCAAGAAATGCGACGTGTGCCATGTCGCAACGAGGGGGGTGCCACGTATCGCTCGGACGGTCTGGAGTGGCGGGATAGACTGAAATGCCTGGGCATGTAGGACATCTGCGCCTCGAGATGCCGCTATGGCTCTAGGCAGTGACCCCGCCGCGTGCGCGATCCAGCCGCTGGTCGACTTTCCTGGAAACCAGGTGCGCCAAACGCTGACCCCGTCTCGCTCTTCGAACGGGTCCGTTTCGGGCATCGAACGAGAGGTCACGACGTCGACCTGATGCCCGCGCTCGACCAGGGCACGACAGAGAAAATGGACGTGACTCTCGAGGCCCCCAACCTCGGGCGGATAGTACACGCAATGCATCAGGATTTTCACGACGGTGCCGCCGGGGAAAACTCTCGCTGTCGGTTGAAGTGTACCCGGCGTCATGCAGCGGATCAACACGCGTAATCCCACGCCCCTGCTGCACTTCCGGCGCGGTGCGATCTTTGCGGGAGGCCACCCCAACCACGTGAACTGTGCCCGAGCCGTTCCGTGTGGACAGGAGGTTGGGCTCCACGGCGGTATCAAGCTGCCCGGTGGCAGGTCGAAACCGACGAACGGAGCGAGGCCCCGTTCGTCGAGGAAGTCGATGGACCCTTGGTGACGCTTTTGGAAGTATCCGAGGGTTAGCGCTCCGCTCGGTTTCGCGTCCCTAGGCTGGACCCACGCCGGAGTTCTTGTCTCGCATCCCGCAGGAGCACGGGTCTGCGGACTTCTATGGCACGCCGGATAAGGGAGATCTCAAGTTGCTCTAGCACTCACCGCTTGCCTGCCTAGCATCCGGCGGGCCGGATGCTAGGCCTACGAAGCTTTGCCTACCGGTTCCAGTCGGTGGTCTTTCTGGGTTGACCCGTCAGGTCTGAAACAATGATGTCTGCGATTCGCTCCCCTGCCCGACCATCGCCGTAGGGGTTCTCTGCCAGCGCTAGCCTTTCTCCACCGAGGACGGCCCGGGCGCGCTCCAAAATTTTGTCTCGATTCGTGCCCACCAGCTCCGCGACCCCCGCTTCGATTCCCTCTGGCCGTTCGGTCACCTCCCGAAGGACGAGCACATGTGTGCCAAAGGTGGGGGCCTCTTCTTGAATCCCCCCTGAGTCGGTCAGGACCAAATCGGCTGCCTTAAGAGCACCCACGAGGTCAAAGTAGTCCAGGGGTGGAGTCAGATGGATTCGGGGGTGTCCCGCGAGCAAATCCTGGGCCGGGCCCTGCACGTTCGGGTTGGGATGCACAGGGTAGACGATCGCAACGTCCTCGAACTCGTCCGCGAGGGCACGAACCGCTCCAAATAGCTCTCGGAGGGGCTCACCAAACGATTCACGCCGATGCGCAGTGAGGAGAATCAGCCGCGTCTCCTCCGCCAAGACCTCACGCAGTGTCGCGTTGGAGGTCGGTCGGTTCATCGCCGACACACCGCGTAGCGCGTCTACAACCGTATTGCCAGTCACAGAAATGCGATCGTGGGGCGTGTTCTCCTGGAGCAAAAGCTCCCGGGCCCGGGCAGTTGGCGCGAAATGGTAATCTGCGATCACATCCGTCATATGCCGGAGCGCCTCTTCAGGGAACGGGGCGCGCTTGTCCCCGCTCCGAAGGCCCGCTTCCACGTGCCCGACTCGCACATTTTCGAAGAAGCCCACGAGAGCTGCGCTGAACACAGTTGCCGTGTCTCCCTGCACCAATAGCACGTTCGGTCGGAACTCCTGCACCACGCGCCGCAGGCCGTCCATGGCGCCGTGGAGGACATCGTAGAGGCTTTGCCCCTCCTTCATGATGCCCAGGTCATACTGCGGCTCGAGGTCGAACGCCGTGAGCACCTGGTCGACCAGCGTCGTGTGTTGTCCTGTGAGGGCTACTCGGGTCTCGACCAAGGGTGCAAACGTTCGGAGGGCCGCGGCTACCGGTGCCATCTTGATCGCCTCGGGGCGGGTTCCGACGACCACGAGGACACGGTGTTCAGTGATTGTCAGAGGACCTTCTTTCGTGCCGCTTCGAGCTCGTCACGCAGTTGCGCGATCTGCTCGGACACAAGGCCGAAGCCGAAAAGGAGGAAGCCGAGGGTCTCGAGGAGCATGACCAGGTACAGCAGTGGTCGATACCCCATGGGTGGGATGTATGCGTCGAACCCGAGCATCGGGTGGAGGAATCTGAGATACATGGTTACCGCGGTGACGAATAGCCCCGCCGCGGCCAGTGCGATGCCCGACCCTCCGAACAACAGCAGGGGCTTTCGGGAGAAGAGCAGCAGAAACCACACGGCCACGAGGTCGAGCAGTCCGACGAGGATGCGGAAGGAGCCCTGATACTTCGCCACACCGGCCCGACGGGGGTGCAGTTCGATGTCGATTTCTGAGACGGATGCGCCGCGAGCGTGGGCAAGCACGACAAAAAACCGATGCCAGTCGTGTCTCAGGAGAATTCCGTCGAGCACCTCGGCCCGGAATGCCTTCATGGAATTCAGGTCCGAGACCGGTACATCGAAGATGCGCCGAGATAGACGGTTGTAGATCGTGGACACGCCACGCTTGCCGTACTTTCCGGTCTTCCGTCCGGTTATGATGTCCCAGCCCTCATCGAGCTTCTCGAGAAAGCGAGGGATCTCATCGGGAGTGTGCTGGAGGTCCGCGTCGAAGAGTACGATGTACCGACCGGATGCCGCCTCTGCCGCCGTGACCAATGCTTCGGTCTTCCCCAGATTCGTCGGGTGCCTGAGAACATGGAATTCAGGCCAGTCCAACGCCTCGGCCTCGGCCAGGTCAGCTGTGCCGTCCGTAGACCCGTCGTCCACGAGGATGACCTCGCCTTCGAGCCCATGACGCTCGAAGGTAGCCCGAAGCTCTCGGACCAGGTCAGGGATCACCGGAGTCTCGTTGAAGGCGGGTACCACGACGGTAAAGTCCCGGCGTAGCGATGTCTCGTCAGCGTGCTCGTTCATGGTCAGATGCGCTTCCGCATGCGAGCCGGCAGGATACTGAGCTGATCGCGGTACTTGGCGACGGTGCGCCGAGCGATCTTAACGCCCTCGTGCTTGAGCAATTCCACGATCGCCTGGTCGGTGAGCGGTTTCTTTGAGTCCTCGTTGGCGATCATGTGTTTAATCTTGTCCCGGACGCCACGCGCTGAGATGTCTTCACCGCTCGCGGTCGTCAGACCACTCGAAAAGAAGTACTTCAGTGAATACACGCCGCTCGGGGTCTGAACGAACTTCTTGTTGGTGACCCTTGAGACGGTCGATTCGTGCATCTCGATGTGGTCCGCGACTTCTCGCAATGTCAGCGGCTTGAGGTACTGGACCCCTCGCTCGAAGAACTCGCGCTGCCGATCGACGATGAAAGTCATCACCTTGAGCATGGTTTGTCGTCGTTGTTCGATCGCCTGAATCATCCATGTAGCCGCATTCAGCTTGCTCGAGATGAACTCCTTGTTCGCGCCTGTGAACTGGCGGTGGTCCTTTGCGACGTCCCGGTACGACTGTGAGATCCGAAGACGTGGCAGGCTCGTGTCGTTGGCGAAAATCATATACTCCCCATCGATCTTTTCAACGATCAGATCAGGTATCACACATTGGTCCGGGTCGACCGAGTACTTGAGCCCGGGTTTCGGATCGAGGTTGCTGATCGAATCGGCTGCGTCCTGGACGTCGAGGTGGGTGACGTCCAGCGTTTTCGCGACTTCTGCGAAGTGGCGGTTGATCAGGGCGTCGAAATGGTCCTCTACGATCTGATAAGCGAGGGAATCCTCTTCGCCGCGCAGGCGCAGTTGAATCAGAATTGACTCACGAACATCCCTGGCGCCCACCCCCGGTGGGTCAAGAGTCTGAATGACTAGGAGAAGCCGCTCGGCCTCGACGACTTCGTAGGGTCGGAATCTCGCCTCGATTTCAGCCAGTTCGTCCGATCTCGCGACCTCATTCGAAATCTGCCAAGCGGGCGAGAGAGCGGTGGCACGAAAATCCTCCAGCCACTCGTTCACGCCGACGACGGCTTCCGCGGGAGTGCAAGCGAGCATCCCCGCGTCATCGATGTTACCGATCAACTCTTCCCCCAGCCTGAGGCCCCGCTCCGACAGCGAGAGCAGCCGGAGTTGACCGTGCAGATGGTCGTGCAGGTCCTGCGCGTCCACTGGCGTGGGCTCGAAGAACTCGCGGTGCTCATACTCTTGGCGTCGCCCGCCAACATCGAATCCGTCGAGGAGAATCTCTTCCCAGTCGACAGAATCGTCGCTCATCGGTTCGTCGGGCGTGTCTTCCTTGAGTTCGACTTCCTGACTTTCGTCTGCCTCGACCATCTCTAGAAGTGGGTTTTCCGCGAGCTGATCCTTCAGATGTGCTTCCAGGTCCAGTAGGGGCATGTAGAGCAACTCCATCGCCTGATAAAGGCGTGGGTTAATCCGCATCTCTTGCCGGAGTTGGGTGCCCTGATAGAGCTTCGCGTTGAAACCGCTCATTCGATTCTACGTGCGAGTGCTGTGCCGTCCGTTTTTCCCTAATGCACGGATTGGACCTATCTCTGTTCTCCTCCTGAACGCGGGAAACGTCCTCTCATCCGTGCGGTCAGCGCGGGGCCAAGATAAATCTCTGCGACCTCGTCATTCCACACGAGTTCGCTCACTGTACCGCTCACGCGAATTCGACCTTCATACATGATGTATGCGCGGTCCACGATCTCCAATGTTTGTTCAACGTTGTGGTCTGAGATGACGACGCCGATTTGGCGATCCTTCAAGCCTCGTACGATTTCCTGGATGTCATGCACGGCGATTGGGTCGATACCCGCGAAGGGTTCATCGAGCAGCATAAACTTCGGCCGCTGGACGAGCGCACGGGTAATCTCGAGTCGGCGGCGCTCCCCTCCTGAGAGCGCGTACGCCTTGCTCTTCCTGAGATTGGAAAGTCCGAGTTCGCCAAGTAGCTCATCGAGACGCGCGTTTTGCTCAGCCTTGGGTAGTCCAAGTGTTTCGAGAATCGCGAGCACGTTGTCTTCGACGTTCAGCTTACGGAAAATCGAGGGCTCCTGCGCCAGGTACCCGAGCCCTTTTCGGGCCCGCTTGAACATGGGAGTCCGTGTGAGGTCCTCATCATCGAGGTGCACGCTCCCTGCCTGTGGGGGAATCAGGCCGACCATCATGTAGAAGGTCGTTGTCTTCCCCGCCCCGTTGGGCCCGAGCAATCCGACGATCTCACCCTGATTCACTTCGATTGAGACGTCGTCCACCACCTTGCGATTGCGATAGCTCTTGGTCAGTCCCTTTGCCCAGACCCGGCTGGAGCCGGCGTGTTGCTCCACCCCGGCGACCGGGGTCGAGTCGACGTGACTGTCCGTAGTCGCTGGTGCGTTTTCTTCGTGCATATCACTCGGCTCTAACGTTGTGTCCACGGTGCATCCTCGCGCGGGGGCGTTTCTTTCGCTGGTTCAGATCGTTCTTCTCGCGGATGAGGCTCCTGGCCCGACCCACTGCTTTGAATCTCTACCGCATCGTCGGAACTCACAGTGTCGATCGCTGTGGTATCCTGGATGACTCTTGACGTGTCGGCTGCCGCGCCAGCGGAGTCGGGTCCCACCAGAGCCGTATCTGCCGGCGGAGGGGGGAGGATCAATGGCTCTAGATGAACCCCGCGCGTCTGCCCCACCACTTGCATCGCAGATACTTGACCCGCATCCATGTCGATCCGGATCTCTGTGCCGGTGACATAGTGCACTGCGGGGGGATCCGTTCCAGTTACCGCACTAGAATCGTTGGGCGGAAGTCGGTAAAGACTGCGAGCACCAGCGAGCGCGACGATGTGCTGCACGTCCATCTGGCCGTCGTCGGCTCCTTCATCGCGAGGTGCGAAAGTGACGACAATAGTGTCCCCCTCGAGCCAGTCCTGAAGCGCGACATCGGGGAGCAATGGGACGTTCAGAGAGTCCCCCGACGAGGAGACGCTGCGCGCTGATCCGGATGCAAACACTCGTTCCTGACGCTCGTTCGGGGCGATGACCTCCAGGGAGTCAGCCGTGAGTCGAAACGTCTTGATGATCGCCTCCGGACGTTCGGCATCGGAGGAGGAGCGCTCGCCATCGACGCGGCGTAGCGACGTGGCCACCAGGCGCTCGAGCGCGCCCTCCCGGAGGAACATCCTGATCTGGGCCGCGGTCAACTCGAGGTCGGTAGCGATCAGCTTCGCGTCACGGGTCGCCCGGACTTCATTGGTCGCAGCACCTGGCGACCCCATTAGAATGGATCGACCTTCGAGCTGATAGGCCGAGCTCTCGACTCGCCCACCACCCTCGAGATTCAACCCGCTGCCGGCCTGGTCGTACTCCGCAGAATCGGCCCAGGCAAAGAGCGAGTCGCGCTGGATCTCGACGGAACCCGCCGCGGCGAAGTATCCACCCCCGCGAAGGAACATTCGATCGCTGACCACCCGGTACGGCTCAGTCGAGGCCGTCTCCTCCGGAACCGGGGGGCGTACCTCGGTGATTGCCGAGCTGTCACCCTCTGCGACTTCCTCGGGCAGCTCAGTGATCAGGGGCGGTGGAGCAAGTCGTGCCACGGGGCGAATTCCGTTGGCTGCGGTCGAGACGGTCATCTCCTCTTCGTCACGGAAGTCCGTCACCAGGAGGAGAACCAGGTCCCCATTATCGATTGTGGAGCCGCCCTCACCGTCTCGAATCGAAACATTGCCGTTGGCCTGGAGGCGGCCTTCGCGCTGAAAGTACCGCGCCTCGTCCGCTCGAAGCTCACGCCCGGGGGCAAGGTAGCGAACCCGACCAATGAGATCCTGCATCCCCCGGTTCTCGTAGGAGACGACAGAGTCAGCAAAGATTTCGACACCGTCGGTACAAACGAAGTGGGGCCCGCCGATATACCAGACCGGTCCAATCTGCGGCAACGTCCGCAAGATGCCGTCATTGCGACCTTTAGAGCCGAACTCGCATCCGTCCATCTGAGCCGCGGCGACGGTGACATCACTTGCCAACAGCGCGCCGAGCAGCACCGATGCGTAGAGGAGGAGGCGACGCGAGGCCGGCCGGCATGGGATGATCATCAGAGAGGCCGAGGTAAGTGTGTTACCGGTTCCGCGGGAGCCCGCCACGCATTCCGCGGATCGCCAGATTCTGAAACGTCATGTCCGATTCAAAGGCCGTGCCGCTGAAAACCGATCCGTCCTTCATTGTCCGGACCGTCGTCAAGTCGCTCCAAACTTTGTCGATGGCCTGATCGTAATAGATCTCGGCGCTCTCGATCCGACTGGAGTCGGAATGAATCAGCAGGACGACGCCACCACGGGCGACCATGCGATTCGTCGCCTGGTTCCACTCGCCATCGGTCCCGCTGACAGTAGCACGTTCGGCTCCATACTCGTCATAGAAGACGAGGGCCATCTGCCGCAATAGAGCGGTTGATGTCTCTTCGTACACAAAGGCGGTGTCTGCTTCCATCCTACCCGAACGTACACCGTTGTCGGTTACGTAGCTGAGCATGCCAAACACCACATAGTCCGCCTCCATCGCCTGTAACTCTGCGTCGGCCACTGGCGTCTCGAGGTCTCGGTCACAGGCACTGAGTGCACCTGCCAGAACGAGTACGGTAAGACCGCGTACGGCCGAGGGGGCGGATATTCGTCGCGTCATCATTGGGTCACACTGCTCCAGCTTTCATCAGGTCATGCAGATGGATCATGCCCTCCAACCTCCCGTCACCCCCCACCACTGGAAGAGCCATGATTCCGTGCGCCTCCATCCTACTCACTGCAGCCGACCCGAGTTCATTTGGATTTGCCGTCTTCGGCCCGTGGGTCATGACGTCTCGTACGGGGCAAGTTAAAAAATCTGCACTCCGCTCCATGAGTCGAGTCAGATCACCGGCTGTCACTACGCCGCATACGGCTCCGGTCTCATCGACAATCGGCACTGTGCCGCGCATCTCGGCCAGGGGGCCGATCGTATCTCGCATCACCGATGAGTCGCTGAGTGAGGGGTAGGTATCGGAGACCATCACGTCGGTAACCCGGACGGACAGTTTCTGCCCCAGCGCGCCTCCGGGGTGAAGCGCAGCGAAGTCGTCGGGCTTAAAGCCGTTGAGTTGCAGGACGGCAATCGCCAGCGCATCGCCCATCGCGAGAGCGGCCGTACTGGACGAGGTCGGTGCGAGGTCCATTGGGCAGGCTTCCTCCTCTACCGAACAGTCGAGGGCCACGGTTGCCTGCGCGGCGAGTGGGCTCTCGGCTGCCCCGACAAGTGCGACAATCGGCACGCCGAGTCGACTGAAATAGCCGAGGAGTCCATCCATTTCGCCTGCCCGGCCGGATTTCGATACAACGAGCGCCACATCGTCACGAGTTACGACGCCGAGGTCGCCATGGAGGGCCTCGACCGGGTGAAGAAAAATCGCCGGCGACCCAGTCGACGTGAGCGTCCCCGCCAACTTCCGGGCGATGTGACCGCTTTTGCCGATGCCACATGTGATCACACGTCCACCTGCCCTTGCGATCAGTCGACAAGCGTCGGCGAAGTCTGTGTCGAGTCGATCTGACAAGGCAGCCACCGCTGCGGCTTCCAGCTTCAGTACCCGTCGACCCTCTTCTACCATGCGGCTGACGTCGATCTCGGCCGAGCTCGTCATGTGACAGATCGCGCTTTGACGTACCGTTCAATGATCTCGCTCAGTACACCCCTTGCTTCGAGCAGAGCATCGCAAAATTCACGTGCTGCCCCGTGCCCACCTGACCGCGTCGCCTGCCAGTCCGCGACAGCGACGATCGGCGCGGTCGCATTTCTGACAGCCGCCTTGAGTCCGACTAGGCGCATGACGGCCAGGTCCGGAATATCGTCACCGATCATGGCGACCTCGTCCCAGTTGACGCCTTTTCGCTCCAGGAGCTTCTCGACCACCTTGAGTTTGTGAGCGTCCGGCTCTTGGTGACATTCGTCGATGCCGAGTTCCCGCGCTCGCAGCGCGGTCGCTTCCGACACGCGGCCCGAAACGATCGCGACTTCAATGCCGCCCCAGCCGAGCATCTTGATACCGACACCGTCCTGAATGTCGAAGCGCTTCAGTTCCAGAGTTGAGCCGTCGCTAGCCTCACCCAGGTATAAACCTGCATCGGTCAGCACTCCATCTACGTCGAAGATCACGAGTCGGATCTTTTGAGCTAGGATCGCATCAATCGGGTTCGCCTGCACGCTCATGACTGTGCACCTCCAGTTGATACCGCCGGAAGGCTCAGAGCAGCACGAATGCGAAGGACGTCCTCGATTAGGCTAGGCAACTCCGTGAGCGGTAGCATATTCGTGCCGTCCGAGGGCGCCCTGGCAGGATCGGGATGGGTTTCGAGAAAGAGTCCGTCGCATCCAGCAGCAACGGCGGCGCGGACAAGCGCGGGGATATGGGTCGGATCACCCCCACTGGCCCCATCAGCAGCTCCTGGACGCTGAACGGAGTGCGTGCCGTCGAAGATGGCAGGCGCGCCTGTCGCAGCCCTGAGGCGAGCGAAAGAGCGCATATCCACGACGAGATCCCCGTACCCGTGAATCGTCCCGCGTTCGGTGATTGCGATGTCAAATGCACCGGATTGGCGCACCTTGTGCGCGGCCGCTGTCATTTCCTCTGGTGCCATCCATTGACCCTTCTTGATGTTGACCGCCTTTCCGGTTCGCCCGGCAGCCACCAACAGATCTGTCTGTCGACAGAGAAATGCCGGAATTTGCAGGACGTCCATCACTTCACCTGCGGGCTCCGCCTGATAGGGTTCATGGATGTCGGTCAGTACGGCCAGTCCAGTCTCTGCTCGTACCCGCTCAAGTCGAGTCAGCCCGTTGGTAAGGCCTGGTCCGCGCGGGGCCTCGAATGTCGACCGGTTTGCCTTATCGAAAGAGCCTTTGAAAACGATGTCGAGTCCCGTGCTCGCGGCCAAAGCGACAAGTTCTCTCGCGACTTCGAGGTTGAGTCCGTCGTCTTCGAGGGTGCATGGCCCCGCGATGAGTAGGAATCGGTCGAACATGTCGTCGCGCCCCGAGGGAGACTAAGCGCCCACCGGTTGATCGACCGGTGCAGTGCTGTCTCGGCGGGCATGCCGTGATGCCGCGTCGATGAACGAAGCGAAGAGAGGATGTGGACGCGTGGGCCGACTCTTCAGCTCCGGATGGAACTGACCCGCTACAAACCAAGGATGATCGGTGATCTCGATCATCTCTACGAGGCCTCCATCTGGTGATGTACCACTGAAGGTCATGCCTTTTTCCGCCAGTAGGTCGCGGTAGTGGTTATTAACCTCAAACCGATGACGGTGGCGCTCGGAAATCTCCTCCGTTCCGTAGATGTCGCGGGCCCGGCTGCCTTCGGTGAGTGCGCACGGGTACGCGCCCAGGCGCATCGTGCCTCCCTTGGTCGTCACCTGAAGTTGTGAGTCCAATAGAGCGATCACCGAGTCGGGTCCATCCATTGCGAATTCAGAGGAATTCGCTTCCAGAACTCCGCACACGTTTCTGGCGAACTCGATGACCGCGCACTGGAGGCCGAGGCAGATTCCAAGGAACGGCACTCGCTGCTCTCTGGCATACAAGATCGCCTGAAGCATGCCTTCGACTCCGCGGGGGCCGAAGCCACCTGGGATCAGGATGCCGTCAAAGTCGGCCAGACGCTCCAGTCCTTCTCCGTCCTCGAAGGTCTCGGACAGGAGCCACTCGATCGTGACTTTCACATCGTGAGCGATGCCGCCGTGAATGAGAGCCTCCTGCACCGACTTATATGCGTCGACGAGCTCCGTGTACTTCCCGACCACGGCGATGCGTGCCTCCCCGGAGGCCGGGTGCTGCACCCGGCGCACCATGTCCGTCCAGCTGTCGAGATTGGGCTGTGGCATGGGAGAGAGGCCGAGGCGCTCGAGGATCACGTCGTCGGCTCTCTGGCGCTTCAGGGCCAGTGGGACCTCATAAATCGTTGAAAGGTCGGGTGACTCGAGCACCGCATCAATTTCTACGTTGGTGAAGAGGGCGATCTTTCGTTTGATCTCTTTGGAGAGAGGCTGTTCAGCACGACAGATCAGGATGTGTGGCTGAATTCCGATCTCCATTAACTCACGGACTGAGTGCTGGGTCGGCTTGGTCTTCAACTCACCGGCCGCGGCGAGGTAGGGCACGAGAGTCAGATGTACGAAGATCGCATTCTCGCGGCCGACGTCGGCTCGGAACTGCCGAATTGCTTCGAGAAACGGGAGCGATTCGATGTCACCAACCGTTCCACCGATCTCCGTGATGACAACGTCGTGTTCATCCGACAGACGGCTGATCGAAGCCTTGATCTCATCTGTGATGTGCGGAATTACCTGAACCGTCGATCCTAGGTAGTCTCCCCGACGTTCCTTGTTGATAACGTTCTGGTAGATCCGGCCCGTGGTGATGTTGTTGTCCTGCGAGAGCGACTCGTCGATAAAGCGCTCGTAGTGCCCGAGGTCCAGGTCCGTCTCGGCGCCATCGTCCGTCACGAAGACCTCTCCGTGCTGGTACGGCGACAACGTGCCCGGGTCGACGTTGATGTACGGATCAAACTTCTGGAGGGTCACCCTCAGACCCCGTTCCTTGAGCAGGCGCCCGATCGAGGCGGCTGCGATCCCTTTGCCCAGTGAGGATACCACGCCACCTGTGACGAAGATGTATTTGGTTGGCCTGTTCTGCGTGTCGGTCATGGTGTCCGTCATGCGGTGGTGGGTGCGCTCAATGGATTCAGTATGTGCTCTATCCGCAGTGCATCGGCCGGTGTGTCCACGCCATGCCCTGCTGCACCGACGATTGCTACGCCGATGCGGAGCCCTGCTTCGAGCGGTCGCAGCTGCTCGAGAAGTTCAATTTGTTCCAGTTGTGACGGTGCGAGTGCAGCCCAATCCGCCAGGGCATCCCGGGTATATGCGTAGATACCGATATGGCGCAGAAATGGCTCACTCTTAAGCTCTGTCTGTGTCGGATTGTCGTCTCGTTTGTGAGGGATCGCCGCACGGGAAAAGTAGAGTGCTCCGCCACTCGCCGCTCGAACCACCTTGACCACCGAGGCGTCCGTTCGCATTTCCTCAGTGAGAATGGGCGTTGCACAGGTGCCGATCTGCCACCCGTCGTTCCGAACCAGGTCGATCGCTCGGCGCAGGTGGGCCTCCTGCAACAGTGGTTCATCACCCTGAACATTCGCGATGAAGTCGAAGTCCCGATATTTGGGACGCGTAGCAACCTCGGCGACTCGGTCCGTGCCCGACGGATGGACGGGGTCGGTCATTTCAACGGGCGCGCCCAAGGCGCGACACACATCCGCAACCTCAATTGAGTCCGTAGCGATCACCGCGTGATCGAGTACAGACATGGCCTCAACACAGCGCCAAGCCCATTCGATCAGAGGTCGACCGAGGAGCGGGTAGAGCGGTTTGTTGGGGAGCCGAGTAGAGGCGAGCCGGGCGGGCACAATGCCGAGAACCTGGCCGCTCATCTGACTTTTCCGAGGCCGGAGAGGCGGAGCGTAGAAACAAAAATCACGCCTGGAAAGCTATCGTGAGGCAGGGTGCAGGGTCAACCAGTGGGCAGACAGCATCAAAGCTGAAGAAAGTGTTTGACGAGCGGTCTTTTGTGCGTGCTGATCAAGGACTCAGAATGAAACTGAATCCCCCAAAAGCGCGAGCGTTCCATATCGAATGGACTGGATCTAGACACGATCCTCGTGGGAAGCGCTGCATGCGGTCGCTTCGAGCTCCCTAGGTTACCGAGAACCACATTTTTGAGACCGCCATTCTGATTCAGGAAGGTGGTCCGCCGAAGGACCTCGCGCGTATCGTGGTGCGGGATGGAAAGGGACTTGGAGATCTCCGCCGAACGGAAGGCATCGCCCTCGAGATCGCCGTCAACGATGCCAATGAGCAGCAGCTGCTCGAACTGGAGCTGGCGGAACTCGAAGCGCACTGGAGATGAGAAGAAGAACTCGCGTCGATCATCGACGGTGAACTGACGCCGGCCCCCATTCTCGAACAGCTGTGTCGGATGGTCTCGGCAGGCAGCTAGCTCCACGCGGCCAATCCCTCAAGCTAGAGACCTTAATAGTCGACCGGGCGTAGATAGAACTCTCCAATGGCGCTGGAGGACAGCACTGCGACAGTAGGAAGCTCTCTCTTCCAGTGCGTTGACCCCAATCGCTTGTGGACCAATTCGACGGCCTCCGCATCGAATCCCATCTGAAGCAGATCCTCAACCTCATGGCCCCGCACCATCCAGTGCAGGATCGGATCAGCATCGCGATACGAGACCCCGAGTTCGTCTTCGTCGTTGACCCCCTTTACCAGATCCGCCGTGGCAGGCTTGTCTATGATCGGGTCGGGGACGCCAAGATGTCTTGCGAGCGCCCACACCTGTGTCTTGAAGAGATCTCCGATCGGGTTGATCGGCGGAGAATCGTCGGCATGCCAAGTGAAGTACCCGAGCAGGCGCTCGCTTTTGTTCCCGGTCCCGAGGGGCAGGGCGCCGATTTTCGCGGACTGGTCGAAGAGAATCACGGCGCGTAAGCGGGCCATGAGGTTCCCTTTCCGAAGCGCCGAAACATCGGGTTCATATGTCTGGACATACCTGTCGATCGACTCCGAAATCTCGATCGTCCGCTCATGCGCTCCCGTCGCCTCGAGCGCGAGAGCCGCGTGATCCAGGCTGTCGCTGCTTGAAGTGCGGTACGGGAGCCGAAATCCGTACACGTTTTCAGGCCCAAGAGCGGCGCAGGCCAGATAGAGCGATACCGCTGAGTCCACTCCACCCGACACCCCCACCACGACGCGCCCGAAACCCCGGCGGCGGCGCACCTCTTCCCGAATAAACTCAATGAGCGTGCGTTCAACGAGTTCCGTATCCAGAGTCAGGATCGCCGGGTCCCGACGGGATGGGTGGTCGGGGGCGCTCGCGCCCGATCCGCTGAGAGTCCTAGGGCCCGTGGGGAGGTTGTCGGGCTTTTCAAAATCCTCAGGTGGTGGCTCAGGATCGCACGCGGTTCGAAGCGAGCGTTCGAGGTGGGGTAACATCTGCTCAAGGTCGGACAGGAGCGGAGTAGCCGCGCGCGTGCGATCGATCTCGGTTGCATCGAGATCGGCAATCGTGACTGACTCTTCGAAGAGCGGCCCTCGCGCGAGGTTCCGGCCGTCAGGCGCGACCGCCACTGACCCGCCGGGAAACAGTTTGCCCCCTTCGGACCCGGCAAGTTGCGAAACCGCTACGAACACTCCGTGCTCGATGGCAGTCGCGGAGGCGAGTCGGTCCCACTGCTCGAGGTTGAGCGGTCGCCCGCCCTTCGTGGGCGTGAAATCTCGAGCGGGTGATGCACTGACAACCAGGATCAGTTCTGCCCCTCCGACAGCGAGGATCGTTGCGGGGAGCGCATGCCATGCGTCCTCACAGATCAGCATGCCCATACGCCCGAAGCGCGTGTCGAACGCCCGGATATCCGTTCCTGGTTCTACGAAACGCGCCTCATCGAAGACGCCGTAGGTGGGCAGAAACATCTTCCTGTGAACGTGGCGAGCCTGATAGGCACCCTCGCGGGGCTCGAGATAGGCGACGCTGTTATACAGACGCCGATTCCAGCGTTCGTAGAAGCCGACCACGATATCGGGCGCGCCATCCCTTGCCTGCCCTATCCCGGTGACGAGCTCCTCGATCGTCATCGCAGCCTCGGTCACTCCTCCTTCGAGGAAGTATCCGGACAGGGCCGCCTCAGGAAAGACTACGACGTCCGCCCGTGCACGAGCCTTGCCCGCGACAACGGATACACGACGGAGGTTTCCCTCAACATTGCCCTTGTCGGGCTTGAACTGCGCAAGTGCGAGCCTCAATGGCGGTCGCACCAAGTCTCGATTCATCGCCGGGGCTGGCATTCGGTCCTTTCGCTCTGTTCGACGGAGGTGAAAGATACGAGTTCGTCCGTGTCAGTGCAGGTCACGGAACGACCCCGGCCGAAGCGGGGTTAAAAAACTTGCCTACAAATCGTCGACATGAAGGGCGCTGGATGATCAAGCGACTCGCCGCATCCGTCACATTTGCCTTCTTATTCACTACGGGAGCCGTCACCGCGCAGAGTGTCCCTGACTTTACGCGCCCGATGGGCGAGGGTCCGCCAGAGGTGGAGGTTCTCGTGAGCGCGGTCGACGCGATCTCCAGTATGCACATGGAGTCGTTCAGTGATTCCCTCCTTTGGGAGGGGGCAATCGACGGCCTTATCGAGGCCCTCGACGATCCGTATGCGGAGCTCTTTACGCCGCAGGACGCAGAGGAATGGGAAGAGGACACCACCGGGAATTACTCGGGCATCGGTCTTCAGATCACGCTGTTGAACGACGAGATCACGGTAACAGCGGTCTTCCGAGGGTTCCCTGCGAGTGAGCACGGGCTGGCTGTCGGCGACGTCATCGTCGGGGTCAACGCCTACGACGCGACTGACTGGGATACCGGTATGGCCGCGGATACCATCCGTGGCCCTGTTGGCACCAGTGTTGAGGTGCACATCAAGCGCTTGGGGTATGAGCAGCCGATCACCTATGACATCACTCGTGCCGCGGTTCACGTGCCGGCTGTGACCTGGGGCATTCTTGAAGAGGACATTGGGTACGTCATCATGGACCGAGTGGCTCGCAACGCCGCCCGGGAGATGAACGAGGCGCTCGCGGAGCTCGAGGGCCGCAAGGGACTGATTATCGATCTTCGTCGGAATCCCGGGGGCTTCCTCAACGAGTCCCTCATGCTCGCAGATCTCTTTCTGCCGACCGGTTCTACGCTGGCGAGTACCGTCCAACGCGCGCCTGGGGGCAGTGCCGAAACGCCCGAAACGGAATCGTACGGAGACCGTTGGCCGCAACTCGTGCCTGACCTCCCGATTGTGATTCTCGTTGATGAGTTCACAGCCTCCGGTGCTGAAATTCTGGCCGGTGCGCTCCAAGACTATGATCGTGCGATTGTCCTAGGCCAGCGGACCTTCGGAAAGGGCGTTGTTCAGACCGTAATGGATCTTCCGTACGGCCGGAAACTGCGATTCACTACGGGATCATGGCTCACGCCGCTCGGACGGTCTTTGCAGCGTCCGCGAGACCGTCAGATGGTCCCGCTCGAAGAGGATCTCGATAACGCGCCACGCATTCAGTCCGGCGAGGGTCGTGAATTGATCAACGCAGGCGGGGTTTTTCCGGATCTCGAGATCCAGGACGACACGCTAAAGACCACCGAACAGGACTTCATCCGTGCCTCGAACGAAGCCCAGTTCCCACTGGGGCTCAGGATTGCCGAGGCAGGACTCGCGACGGCGACAGTTCGCCGGGCAGCAAACGAGGGGCCGGGAATTACCGATTCAGAATTCGAGGACTTTCTGACTTCCCTTGTCGATGAAGGGCTCGAAGGCTCACTACTAGAAAGTGATGACGTTAATGCCTATTTGCGGTGGCGCATGCACATGTCGACCGCCCAGCGAATGGATGACATCGCGGTCGAGGCACGCTTCCGCGCGGAGCGGGATCCTGTGCTGACCGAGGCGATCCAGCTGCTCCTCAATGCTCAGTCGCAGAGTGATCTAATCCAGGCCGTTGACGCCGCGCCGGGTGCAACACAGGCCCCTGGGTCAGGCGGCAGGTAGCGCCGGACTCTTTATGCTCGCGGGTGAAACCTGCGGTGCAGATCACGCAGATATGCGCGATTCAAGTGGGTGTAGATCTGCGTGGTTGAGATGTCTGCGTGGCCCAGCAGTTCTTGGACGGCCGCGAGATCGGCGCCTCCCTCGACCAGATGCGTCGCGAACGTATGCCTCAAGGTGTGGGGTGAGACTTTCCGCGTGATTCCCGCACGTCGAGCGGAGTCTCGTACGATCGCCCAGACAGACTCTCGTCGGATCGGACGTCCGCGGGCGTTGAGGAATACGAGCCCCGCCCCTTGCCCCTGATCGAGGCCCGGCCGAACTAGAGCAAAGTATCGCTCAAGGGCGCGACGTGCGGGTCCACCGATCGGCACGAGGCGTTCCTTGGACCCCTTACCGAATACCACTGCAAACCCCTCCTCGAGGTCGACCGATGCGATCGGAAGTTCCGTGAGTTCCGAGACGCGAACTCCGGTGGCGTAGAGGAATTCCAAGATCGCGCGATCTCTCCAGTACACCGCCTTGGTTTCATCCGGTGCGTCGAGAAGGCGGTCCGTCTCTTCCGGGCTCAGGAAGTCCGGTAATGACCGGGCTACCCTCGGTGAATCGAGTCGGTCGGTCGGGTCCGCCGAGATCGCCCCTTCAGCCAACAGGAAGCCGAAATAGGTCCGCACGGCAGACTGGGCTCGTCGTATCGACGTAGCGGCAAGGCCTTCGTCCTTCAACGCGAACACCCACGCTCGCAACGCCGCAACGCTGACCGACCCCGGCTCCGAGATCCCCTGCTCCGTCATGGATGCGAGCCACCGGTTGAGGTCTCGCCGATACGCCGAGACGGTGCGCTCGGACAGCCCCCGCTCAAAGGTCAGATAGTCGTGGAATTGCTCCATTCGGAAGGCTCGCAATTCACTCATCTGGATGCCTGCGGGTCCGCATCCACCACCACGCGCCCAGGAAACAAATAATCACGGCGAAGCCTGCCAGGACTCGATTCACTCCATCGAGTTGTCTTGCCAGTGAGTCCAGGTTCTGTCCCGCCATCGAGCCCAGCGAGACGAGTCCGCCATACCAGATCGCGGATGCCGCAGCGACGGGGACGGCGACGCGGATCCACGGCTGATGTGTCGCCCCGGCGAATACCGGAACGACGGCACGGACGCCGGGAAGGAAGCGTGACCCAAAGATGGCCAGCATCCCCCACTGCTCGTAAAACCGGCCAATTCGCTCCATCTGGTGGGGGCGAAAAATGTGGCACCCTGGTCCGCGCTGGAAGAACGTCGGGCCGTGCGAATGGGCGATGCGGTAGACAACAAGTGCGCCCGCTACGTTAAACGCCCACGTCCCGCCTGCAACCCAGCGCACGTCGAGGTCGCCTGCTCCCGCGAGGAATCCCCCCAGTGCTACGAAGGTGTCTGCGGGAATCATCGGTAGGATGTTCTCGATCGCCGCCCCCCCGAACAGGACCAAGTATACGAGTACATCGGGCAGCTGATTCATCCACGCGATGAAATCAGCCACGCCGTTCCTCCCGGTGCGTATCGATCAGCGTTGAACGAGAGCGACCGCGTGAACCACGAGGCCCTCGCTCGCACCGATCCACCCCATGCCTTCGTTCGTCTTGCCCTTGATCGAAATGCATGTCGACTCGATTCCAATCGCCTTCGCGAGTCGGGCCGCCATCTGCTCCCGGTGCGGGCCGATCTTCGGTGTCTCGCATACGACGGTGGCGTCCACGTTCACGACATACCACCCCGCCTGCGCGATAACCTCGCTGGCGCGCCTCAGGAGCCCGATAGAGTCGGCACCCTTCCATGTGTCGTCCGAGGGCGGGAAATGACTCCCCACGTCACCCGCTCCCGCCGCACCCAGAATCGCATCAATCAAAGCGTGCGCCAAAGCGTCCCCGTCCGAATGGCCAGCCAGGCCGGCGTGATCAGGGATCGTCACTCCACCAAGCACGAGCGGGCGCGCAACGTCGAACCGGTGCGAATCGTAGCCTGTGCCGACTCGGATATCCGTCATCGGCAGCCAGTCCCCCCTATTCCCAGGCTCGGAGCGCCAGGCAAACGTTGTGCCCGCCAAAGCCGAACGAATTCGTCAGAGCCAGTCCGACAGGGCGTTCGATCATGCCCCCGTGTGCGTACTCGAGGTCACATGCCGGGTCCGGCTCAGAGAAGTTGATCGTCGGTGGAATTTTTCCAGTCCGGCAAACCATCAAGGAAGCGATCGCCTCGAGGGCCCCTGCAGCGCCCAGAAGATGCCCTGTCATGGACTTCGTCGACCCGACTACGATGTTGGACGCGTGGTCCCCAAGAACTGCCTTGATTGCCTCAGTTTCAATCGCATCAGCCATCGTCGAAGTTCCGTGGGCGTTGACGTAATCAACATCATCAGCCGTGGCGCCTGCGTACTTGAGGGCCATTCGCATCGCAGCTTGAGCCCCATCCCCTCCCGGCGGTGGCGCTGTGATGTGATGCGCATCCGCGCTCAGTCCGTACCCAACCAATTCACCCAGGATGTTCGCGCCGCGCGACTCAGCGTGGTCTAGCGACTCGAGCACAACGGCACCCCCACCCTCTCCCATGACGAATCCGTCCCGGTCGCCTGAGAAGGGTCGACTGGCTCCGGCTGGATCTTCGTTCCGAGTAGACATTGCCTTCATCGAGGAGAATCCGGCGAAGGTCATGGGGGTAATGGTCGCCTCAGCTCCACCCGCGATCATCGCGTCCGCGTCACCATGGCGTATGTGCCGCATTGCGTCTCCGATAGCGTGCGCAGAGGACGCACACGCTGACACGGTGGCGTAGTTCGGACCCTTGAGGCCCCAACGAATCGAGATCAGCCCGGCAGAGATATCCGGGATGAACATCGGAATGAAGAACGGGCTGACACGACCCGGGCCGCCCTCGATCAGTTTCCGATGCTGCTGCTCAAACGTGGAAATACCACCAATGCCGCTGCCAAAAATCACACCAAACCGTTCTGGGTCCGTCCCGGACGGCAGAGTCTCAAGCCCTGCGTCCTCCAGGGCCTGCGCCGACGCTGCGACGGCGAACTGAGACACTCGATCGTGTCTCCTGACCTCCTTCCGGTCCAGGTAGTCGAGGGGGTCAAACCCCTTCACCTCGCACCCGATGCGACAGGCGAAGTCGTCGGTTGCATCAAAATGTGTGATCGGCCCCCCGCCACTTACTCCGGCGAGCAGGTTCGACCACGTAGTCTCAAGGTCGCCACCGACGGGAGAAACCGCGCCCATCCCGGTGATGACGACCCGCTTCGCGGATACGTTACCCATCGTCATGTCCTGCTTTTGAAAACCCTGGAGAACTGTTGCTCCGGAGAACTACTCCGGTGCGTTCTCCTTGAGGTACTTGATCGCATCGCCAACGGTACGCATCTGCTCGGCGTCCTCGTCGGGGATATCGATGCCGAACTCTTCCTCAAACGCCATGACCAGCTCGACCGTGTCGAGCGAATCCGCCCCTAGATCCTCAACGAATGCAGCCTCGTCAGTCACCTTCTCGGCCTCGACCCCGAGCTCATTGATGATGATCTCACGGACCCTCGCGTCGTTGGGCTCGCTCATGTGTGCTTCCTCCTGGCAATATGAATTTCGCGCGGTGCGTAATGACAAATGACGGTGCCGCAAGACTACATCACCATCCCGCCGTCTACCGCCAATACTTGGCCGGTAATGTAGCGCGCACCGGGCCCTACGAGAAACCGCACAACCCTAGCAATATCATCAGGTTGACCCAAGGCGCCCAGTGGGATCTGCGCCAGAAGCGCTTCAACCTGAGACTCGGTGAGTTCATCGGTCATGCTGGTCTTGATGAAGCCCGGTGCGATGGCGTTGCAACGCACGCCCCGGGAGCCCAATTCCTTCGCGACACTCTTGGTCAGCCCGACCATTCCGGCCTTCGAAGCGGCGTAGTTTGCCTGGCCTGCGTTGCCAGTGAGTCCGACCACGGAGGTAATATTGATGATTGAGCCGTCCCGCCTCTTCATCATTCCTCGTGTTACCGCGCGAATGAAGTTAAAGGAACCCTTGAGGTTGGCAGCGATTACTTCATCGAATTCCTCATCCTTCATCCGCATGAGGAGGTTGTCTCGTGTTATTCCGGCGTTGTTCACCAGAATCCCCACGACGCCTTGTGACTCCTCAACAGCCTTGAGTGTAACTCCGACCTGCCCCGGGTCCGCGACATCACATGCGTAGCCGGCGTGCCCGACCCCGGGAAGCTCTTTCGCAGCCGCCTGCGCGTTCGCGCCTCCTCGTCCGACGACCGCCACACGAGCTCCACCCTCAGCGAGTGACTGTGCGATGGCCCGACCGATGCCCCTCGAGCCGCCGGTGACTAGAGCGACAGACCCTTCAAGTTCTCTTGTGCTCACGTTCAGGCCTCCAGGCCGTCGAAGTCGTCAGGTTCCCGTCGTGCAATGCGGAGGATTCCCTCGGAGTTTCTGCGATTCAGTCCGCTCAGGACCTTGGTAGTCCAATTTCCATAACGCGATCGACTCTGGCATCCACCATAGTCGCGACCAAGCCGCTCCATTGAGTGGGAGAGGTTAGCAGCATGATGAGCATGTCTCTTACTGCGGCGCCAGTCACAACGAGTGCAGTCGCGACGTTCGAGACCAACGAAAATGCTCGGGTGTGGAAGTCTATGCTCAGCTAGATGAGCACGAAGGCTATCTGCCGGCGGCGTCATGAGTGCCGATTGAAAGGCGCCCGAACCCTTGAGCAGAATCGCCCGCTTGGCCCTACTGGCTTCAGTGGCTTCCTCCTCGAGGACCGCGGCAGCCTTTGACTGACCTCGCGCAAGAGCCTGAGTCATGACGTTGTATAGAGGTCCGTGCCCAAGTGAGAACAGTGCGAGAGACATTATGTCGGGACGAGCCTACAGGCGAAGCGTCATTGCTCCCCACGTCAGCCCAGCCCCAAATGCGACCGTGAGGATATTCGAACCAGGGCCGGCTCGGCCTTGCTCAATTGCTTCGTCCAGCGCGATCGGGACGGTCGCAGAACTCATGTTGCCATACTTGTTCACATTAACGAACACCTTCTCCATCGGGATGCCCGAGTACTTTGCGGTGGCTTCGATAATTCGGATGTTGGCCTGATGCGGCACCAGTAGATCGATGTCATCAGCCGTCATGCCGGCCTTCTGTAGCGCGAGATCGCATGCCTCCGCCATGTTTCGGACCGCACTCTTGAAGATTTCACGACCCAGCATCTTCATGAGGTGACGGCCTTCGTCGAGCACACTCTGACTGACCGGATCGACGGCCCCTCCACCGGGTCGATATAGTAGATCCGCCAGATTTCCATCAGATTGGAGATGGGAAGATAGAATTCCGCGCCCCGAGCCATTCGATCGTTTGACGACCGCAGCGCCCGCGCCATCTCCGAACAGCACGGCTGTCGTACGATCCGTCCAGTCGATGATCGCGCTCATCTTTTCCGCAGCGATGACTAGTGCGACATCGCCGCGGCCCGCCGCGAGGTACCCTTCGGCCATGCTCAACGCATAGATGTGTCCCGTGCAGGCCGCTTGGATATCGAAAGCGAAGGCGTTGTTGCATTCGAGGAGGGGCTGCATGTCACACGCGGTGGAGGGCAGCCATCGATCGGGCGTCGCAGTCGAGACGATGAGTAGGTCGACCTCGCCCGGATGCACGCCTGCCCGTTCCATAGCCTGACGGCCGGCAGCACTCCCCATTTGCGCCGTGGTAAGCCCCTTCGGAGCGATTCGACGTTCGCTGATGCCGGTGCGCGTCCGGATCCATTCATCGGACGTATCCATTTGCTTCGCGAGGTCAGCGTTGGTCACCACATTGTCCGGGAGAAAACGGCCGGTGGCGACGATTTCTACGATTGGGGTCGGTGTGTTCATGGCTTCAAATCCTCAACACTGTGTTGGACCAATCCGGCCCGGACGGCTCGTGCGGCGACCGCCAGCGCGTTCCGAATTGCTTTTGGCGGAGAACTGCCGTGACAGATAATGGATACGCCTCCCAAGCCTAGTAGGGGTGCTCCACCATACTCGGCATAATCGAGGACCCGGAAGACATGGTCCAAGTCCAGTTTCTGATCTTTGGCCTCGCCAATCTCGTCGCGCAAGAGACCTACGATGTGTTCGGCGACCGATTCATAGAACTTCAGCAGGATGTTCCCAACGAATCCGTCACAGACGATCACATCGCACTCTCCCTGCACGATGTCTCGGCCTTCAACGTTCCCAATGAAATTGATGCCATCCACACTGAGAAGAGCCTGGTATGTCTCAACCGTCAGGACACTTCCCTTGCTGGGCTCCACGCCGATATTGAGCAATCCCACTCTTGGATTTGTATAGCCCATCGCGTCACGGGCGTACACGCTCCCGAGATGAGCAAACTGCACGAGATGGTGGGATTTGCACCCGATGTTGGCACCGGCATCCAGCAGAAGACAGAGCTCGCCGGCGGTTGGTAGTAGCGCACCAACGGGTGGGCGATCCACACCAGGAAGAGGCCGAAGTGTAAACAGCGAGGCTGCCATGACCGCTCCGGTGGAGCCTGCGCTGACGAAAGCGTCTGCTTCCCCGGCCTTGTGCAATTTCAGGCCCACCGCGATCGACGAATCGGGCTTTCGGCGAATTACTGATGCGGGCGAGTCCTCGGGTGAGACGCGGTCCGGTGCATGATGTACACGGATACCCGTCGGGACGTCGTCGTACGTTGCTAGTTCTGCGCGGATCAGTCCTTCGTCGCCCACGAGTATGATTTCGGCGTCAGCTGCTGACTCCTGGAGTGCCTGAATGGCCCCCGCGACCTCAGGTCGCGGGGCGTGGTCGGTACCCATCGCGTCCAGTGCTATACGCAAGGCGGTACTCCGCGTCCGGGGCTCAGCGATGATCCTTCGGAGGAAATGCGTCGGTCATCCTGCCGACATTCCGAAGAAGCTCGAATCAGTCCAGGTCGATTTTGAGAACGGGTTCGCCCTTGTAGTGCCCACAACTCGGGCAGACACGGTGCGGAATCTTGTTATCACCACACTTGGGGCACGCGTGGACGGTTACGCCCTCGGCCTTGATATGGGTGCGCCGCTTCCGCTTGCGCTGCTTCGACGTGCGTTTCTTTGGTACGGCCATCGTTTCACTCGCTCTTCAAATTCCGGAGAGCACCCCATCTAGGGTCGACCTTCTCCTCTGTGCAGTCGCACGAACCTTCGTTCAGGTTCGTACCGCACATGGGACAAAGCCCTTGGCAATCCGGTTTGCAAACTGCGTATGGATTCATGGCGAGAATCACTTCCTCTCGCACCGCTTCACTCACATCAAGTTCGGAGCCCTTCGGGTCCAACAAATACGCTCCGGTGTCCTCGTCATCAGTTTCTGACTCCTCGCTCTGAAACACGAGAGTGAGCCCCCCCGCAAACTGCGATTCCACTGGCTGAAGACAGCGCGTGCACTCTAGGTGGAGCGCGCCTCGGACCCTGCCTCTGACCACGACCTGACCCGTTCCAGCGAGCGTCGCCTCCAACTGCACATCAACGTCACTCGCCCAACGGATTCTCGTCTCACTCCACAGTCCGTCATCCGCTGCGACACTGGCCGCAAAGCTAACGGACCCCTCTCGGTCCAACAGCCCAAGGTCAACTTTGAGCATAGTCGTAAAAGCTAGTAATAACCCGTTGAAAGTCTAGGGAAATCCGGGCGTCAGGAGCCCTGGATCCCCAGCTGTTCGTGGGTCGGGAAAAAGAATTCGATCTCAATTGTAGCGTTCTCATCGGAATCCGATGCGTGGATCGCGTTTCGCCCCTTCGATTCCGCGTAGAGTTTCCGGACGGTTCCCTCTTCCGCTTCAGCCGGATCCGTTGCCCCGATCGCTCCGCGAAGCTTCGTAACCGCATCATCTGCCTCAAGCACCATGGGAATGACTGGACCTGAGGTCATGAACTCAACCAGTTCGTCGTAGAACGGTCGGCCTTGGTGGACTGCGTAAAACGCCCCGGCCTGGGCCTGGCTCAGTATCGTCAGGCGGAGTGCACGAACTGTGAAGCCCCTGCCCTCCAGATGAGCGAGAACCTTTCCCGCCTTGCCCGAGCCTACGGCGTCGGGCTTAATGATTGCCAATGTAAGGCTCATGAAATACCTGTTGGTTCGTCGTTGTCAGATGATACTGCGTGCATCGCCTTCAGGATTGAATCACGCGTAACCAGCCCAATGAGCTCTCCATCGCGAACGACGGGAAGCTGCTCGACATTTCGGTCCACCATCTTCCGGGCGGCGTCGCCGAGCGTCTGTGTCTCTGACACGCACAGCACTGAGCGCGTCATGACATCACGAGCCGCCATCGGTCCGTCTGTCCCCATCTTATAGGTTGGCGCCTCTTTGAGTATGTGACTCAGGGCATCACCCGTCGTGATGACACCCAAGACCTCATAGCGCTCTCCGACCACCGGCAGCGCACGAATTCCTCTTCGAACCATGAGGCCGATTACCTCGGAAAGCGGTGTGTCCGCGTAGACCCGGAACTGCGCCGGCTCCACGGCATGCTCCACGAGAAGCGTTTCATTGATGAGTGCTTCCATTCTGACCTTCCTCAGTCCCCAGCGCCTAGTGCGACCGATCCTCGGGGTGCCCGTGCCCTTACCTATGCGAGGGCTTCCTGAATCAGGCCCACGATATCGGCAGGCCGCTTCGCGACCGAAATGCCGTTGTCCTCAAAAGCCTTCATTTTCTCTTCAGCGGTTCCTGAGGATCCACTGATGATCGCACCGGCGTGCCCCATCTGGCGGCCTGGAGGTGCCGTCTGACCTGCAATAAAACCGACCACCGGCTTGGACATATTTGCCTTCACCCACGCAGCTGCCTCTTGTTCGTCGGTGCCACCAATCTCGCCGATCATTACGACCGCCGACGTGTCCCCGTCCGCTTCGAAGGCTTCGAGACAATCTATGAAGTTCGTCCCAATCAGCGGATCACCACCAATACCCACACAGGTGCTCTGACCCAGCCCGACGTTGCTCAACTGAAAGACTGCCTCGTACGTCAGCGTCCCCGACCGCGACACCACGCCTATCGGTCCCTCGGCTGTAATTTGTGCCGGCAGGATGCCAACCTTCGACTTCCCTGGCGACAAAAGGCCTGGGCAGTTCGGCCCTAGAATTCGGACTCCCTTGTCCCGGGCGAACGCGTGTGCGCGTGCCATGTCCAGCACCGGCACGCCCTCGGTGATCGCGACCACGAGTGCCACGCCTGAGTCGACGGCTTCGAGAATGGCATTCGCCGCGAATGCCGGCGGCACATAGATGACCGAAGTGTTCGCACCAGTCTGTGCAACCGCCTCGTCCATCGAGTTGAAAATCGGAGCTGTTTTGCCGCCCGGGCCTTCAAACGTCTGACCGCCCTTCCCCGGGGTGACACCAGCGACGACCTGCGTCCCGTACTCCATCATCTGGCGGGTGTGGAACGAGCCGTCGCGGCCGGTAATGCCCTGAACGACGAGTCGGGTATCGGAATCAATAAAGATGGCCATGGTTTCGCCTATGCCTTCGCTAGCTCGACGGCCTTTTCTACGACGTCGTCCATCGACGTGTAGGCCGAAAAGCCTGCTTCTTCGAGGATTTTCAAGCCGAGCTCTTCGTTCGTTCCCGTCAGACGGATCACGATGGGCGGCTTGATGTCGATACGTTTCGTGGCCGCCACGATTCCGTTGGCGACATCGTCGCAGCGGGTGATCCCACCGAAGATGTTGAAGAGAATCGACTTCACGTTCGGGTCGGACGTGATGATCTCGAGCGCGGAGACAACCTTGTCCGGATTCGATGACCCGCCGATGTCCAGAAAATTGGCCGGTTCGCCCCCGTAGTACTTCACGAGATCCATCGTCGCCATTGCCAGCCCTGCACCGTTTACGCAACACCCTACATCACCGTCGAGCTTCACGTAGGACAGCCCCGCCTCGCGAGCGATCCGTTCGGACGCAGGCTCGGCTGAAAGATCACGCATGGCAGCGACCGCGGGACGCCGAAACAGCTCGTTTCCGTCGATGGTCATCTTTGCATCGATGGCCTTGATATCACCCGCGGGTGTTGTGATGAGGGGGTTGATTTCCGTCATCGAGGCGCCGGAGTCCACGAAGGAGTCATAGAGCTGCGCGATGACCTTGGTGGCCTTCTTGATGTGCGCCGGATCTTCGTAGAGGAAATTTGCCAGCCAGAAAGCCTGATGCGGAAGCAGCCCGTATCTCGGGTCGACCGCGAGCTTACGGATCGCATCGGGATTCGTGTGGGCGACTTCCTCGATGTCCACTCCGCCTTCAGGTGACACCATGAACGTGGCCGACTGGCGCTTTCGGTCGATCAAGACACCAACGTAGGCCTCCGACTCGATATCCTCGGCTGGCGTGACGAGCACCTTTTCCACCGTCAGGCCGTTGATGTCCATACCGAGGATGTTGGTTGCATGTTCACGCGCTTCTGCGGCGTTGTTGCAGTACTTCACTCCGCCGGCCTTACCGCGGCCTCCAGAATGGACCTGAGCCTTCACCATCACAGCGCACGCGTACTCATTCGCGATAGACTCGGCCTGGTCGGGGGTCGTCGCGATCTGCCCGGGAGGCACCGGGATGCCGGCCAGGGCGAAACACTCTTTCGCCTGATATTCGTGGATATCCATGCGGTCTCTGTGAGTATACGAGAAAGGGTCGGTTCGGCCGGCGGCCTGGCCCGGAGAGCACAAAAAGCTACCAGAGGCCTGAGGGGTGATCAACGCCAGCCCCAAGGCGGAAGCTCTATAGCAGAAGGGTCGTGCGAAACGGGAGAACCGTTCGTCTGTCGCGTCTCAGCGGTTCACTCCTTGGAACTGCTGCAACAGCAACCGCAGTTCTTCCAGGGCCTGACCGTACCCTTCCCAGTCCCCTTCTCGGGCACGGGCCTCGGCACGCTCGAGAAGCGTGAGCGCTTCGGCCGGCCAGGCTTCCGGGTTGCCGGACACGGCATCGCCCGAAAAGTCGGCCCCGACAGGAGTCGCCGAATCTTGCGTGAAGATTTCCCTGCCAGCGAGTTGCGCTACCGCTGCCGACAGCGACTCCGTCATTACGACTCCGCTCCCATCACTCACTACGAAGCGAGCAAGGTCGGGAATTGCATCTTCCTCGGCCGCGAGGAAAATGGGTTCCATGTACAGGAGCCGGTTCCCCACAGGCACTGCGTGCAAATGCCCTGTCCAGACTTCACTGCCGCCGTTTCGCCAGAGTGAGAACTGTTGGGAGATCACGGGGTCCTGTTCCACCAGCGCTTCGACCTGGCGTGGGCCCATGACCTGGTCCGCAACAGGTACATCCAGGAGGATCGTCTCCGGTACCCCGTCTTCGTCTGTCCGCGCAACCATGATCGCAGTCAGGTTCTCTCGACCGGCCGGGACGAAGACGGTCGAAAGCTGGAATCGGGCGGATTCCTCCCCGGGAAGGCGATAGATCCCGTACTCAGGCACGTACGGCACGGGGTTCGCCGTGCTCGAGAGTTCCTGAGGTGCGCCCCACACATCCTGCTGGCCATGGAATGTGGCGGCCGTCTCCTGATGGTATTGCAGAAGCACGCGACTCTGCAGATCCATGAGGCTTCGGGGATATCTCAGGTGGGCTCGGAGTCTGGCCGGCATGGCTGACATATCCTGCATCAATCCCGGATAGGCTTGGGCATAGGCGTCCGCTAGCGGATCCTCAATCGGGACGCGGTAGAAGTTGATATCACCCGTTACCGCATCGACGGTGACCTTCACACTGTTCCGTATATAGCTCACCCGCCTCCGGACGGTGCCGAAGTCCTGATCTGCTGACAGCGGATAAGCGAGTGAGCCTGTAAAACCCTCGAGGATCCATACGATTCGTCCCCCTTCCACGACGGGATAGGGTCGCTCCGGGAAACGCAGAAAGGGTGCGATCGCCTGAGCGCGCTGGGTCACACGACGGCGATGAATCAGGCGACTCTCATCGGAGAGTTCCGCGGAAAACAGGAGGTTGATGTCCCTAAAGCGCCAGGCAAGGAGAGCGGTCCGGATGCCCGACGAGAGAGAGATGCCTCCGGGAAAGTCGATGGCTGCGACGCCGATCGTCGAGTCCGGAGCCAGAAATTGGTCGGGACCAGGCGTGACGATCGCGTACTCTCCCTGAGGCCTCGTACCGAAAAAAATGTCTGGACGTTCGATTTCGAGGCCCTGCAACCCTGTGGCACCTGCATCGAATTCTGGGGGAATTCCGTTGACGAGCATCTGGGGACGCCCTGCCCGGGTGCGCGTCGCGGCTAGGCTGGCTACGGCACCCGCGCCCGCTACGTATCGCTGGCGCAGATGGAGGTTCTGCCAGTTCCGGTCGGGAATGCCTCCCGTATTGATCTGACGGACAGAGATGGAAATGGGCACGGGTCCGTCGGGCGTGTCATATCGGTCGATCGAAACCCCGTCGAAGTCGTAGTACCCGAACCGGGCCTCGACTTCCTCGTAGGTCGTCAACAGCGGCCCGGAGGTACCTGACCCCCAAACGGGGAGCCCTGCGAACTGTCGTTCCGCTTCTTCCCAGTCGACTGGAGCGGCCCCGTCATAGCTGAACGAGTCACGGGCCATGTCCTGCAGGCCGTACGCGTCTCTGGTGAAGTCCAGGCTGTACTCAATGTACGGCGTCTCACGCACGAGCTCGTTCGGTTCCACCCGGAAACTCTGGATGAGCGACGGTAAGAGGTTGCCGATCACGATCGTCCCGAACATCACCGCCCCGAATGAGGCGATGACCGGCCAGGGACGATTCTTCCACGCGCCCCACATCGTGGCGACGGCCGCTGCCAAGCTGATAACAGTCAACGTCTGCATGGCGGGAAGGCGCGCCTGCGCGTCCGCGTACCCGAAGATGCCCTGTACGTCAGAGTTCCCGCCCAGAAGTAGGCCGTAGCGACCCAGCCAGAGCTGCGCGGCAAGCAGCGCGAAGAATGCGGCAAGAATTCCGCCAAGGTGAAGGCGTGCGATGCCATGAGCCCGGAGTCGACCGTTGATCCAAGTCACCGTACCGGTCGCGGCGTACCCTGCCGTGGCGAGCGTGAATACGAGGAATGCGATGATCAGGGCGTACGTGATCCCACCTGCCAGGACAGGATACCAGAAGACGTAGAACCCGATGTCTTTGCCGAGTACCGGATCTACTGTGCCCCACGGCGATGAAGAAATCGCCAAAAGCAACTGCCGGCCGATACTCGGCGAGACAGAAGTGCCAAACCACAGGCCGATGGTGGCGGCAGCGGACAACATCGCGAACAATACGTATCGCTTCGGTAGTTGTTTCGAAATTTCCAGATTCGCGAATTTCCGGCGAATCTGGAGCTCATTTAGTGTGGTCGACACGATTCGCAGATTCACGAATACGAGCGCCCCGACCATGATCCCAACTAGCACGCGGACCCCCGCTTCCCAGGCGAGTCGCCGCCAAAACACAGGCAGGTAGCCGGATTGCCCTTGCCAAAGGACTTCGACGTAGAGCGAAGTCAGGCCACGCCCGAGCGCTGCCAGGATCCCGATCGTGAGGAGGACCGTGATGAGCAGTCTGCCGCCACGCAGCGTGGCAAGCAGGTCAGTTGATTTAGCGGCCATTACGGGCGCAATCCTGGGCCGAACATCATAGGGGTACCGAAAGCAGACGAAAGTGGATTAGGGAAGGGAAACGTCGTACTGGGAGAGCCATTCCGCGACCTCAGAACGAATTTCATCGAGTCGCTCCTGCGTACGAGCCTCGAAGCGAGCAACGATTACCGGCTGCGTGTTCGAGGTGCGTAGCAGCGCCCATCCGTCGTCGAACTGCACGCGCGCACCATCGACCTCAATGACGTCGTGCGTCGTTTTGTAGTGCGTGACAGCCTTCTCAACGATGTTCCATTTCTGCTCTTCCGTGACGTCGATCCGAATTTCGGCCGTGGACACGTACTTCGGGAATCTATCGACCATCTCGGCGAGCGATCGTTCGGTATGGCTGAGCAGGGAGATCAAACGACAGGCATCGTACAGCGCGTCATCAAAGCCGAAGTAGTCGTCCGCTACCATGATATGACCAGAAAGCTCGCCTGCGAGAAGCGCACCGGTCTCCTTCATTTTGACCTTTTGCAACGAGTGGCCGGTCTTCCACATGATGGGCTCACCCCCAGCCGCCTCGAACACTTCGGGTAACGCCTGACTGCACTTCACGTCGAATACGAGCTTTTGACCCGGGCCATGCTTCTTCAGTAGATCGAGCCCGAAGATCAGCAGGATGAGGTCCCCTCGTACGATGTCGCCGTTCGCGTCCACGGCTCCGATGCGGTCCGCATCTCCATCGAAAGCGACGCCGAGGTCATGAGGCGTCTCGCAGACGGTGCGAATGATGTCCTCGAGATTCTCATCAACCGTTGGATCCGGGTGGTGGTTGGGGAACGTGCCGTCGGATTCACAGAACAACGGCGTGATCTCCACACCTAGCGCCGCGAAAAGCTGCTCAGCCACTAGAGCGCCGCTCCCGTTTCCACAGTCCACGGCAACCTTCATCGGCCGTCCGAGTGTGAATCGGCCAGCGATGTCGTCGACGTACCTGTCCAAGACTTCAATGGCCTCGACGTCACCGGCACCTGAGTCGATGTCAGCAGATTGAATGCGCTGAAGCAGGCCCTGAATCGCGTCACCGTAGAGCGCCGCGCGACGGCATGTCATCTTGATGCCGTTCCACTCGGGTGGATTGTGTGATCCGGTGATCTGGACTGCGGCGTCGGTTTCGTAGATGAACTCAGCCCAATAGAGGACCGGGGTTGGCACCATTCCGATGTCGAGAACATCTGCTCCAGCCGCCCGAATCCCGGCGATCATTCCTGCAGCCAGCCCCGGTGAGGAAGAACGATTGTCGTGGCCGACTGCGATACGTGGCCGCCCAAGTCCCGTTTCTGCTCTGACGTGGGACGCGAGGGCGCGCCCCACCGCCTCGGTCACAGTCTCGTCGAGGTCCTGGCCCACAATGCCGCGGATGTCGTACTGCCGGAAGATCTGTGGATTCATTGTGTTGGTTCGGTGGTGACGGGAAGGAATACTCCGCCTAGACGCCCGGCCTCGATCGCGCGAAGTGCGCGGGCCTACCAAAACATAGAGGCGGGTACCGCCGGTTCGAGAACTCTGCCCCCCGAACCAGTAGTGACTATTGCCCCAACCCGAGCATGGTCCCGCTCATTGCGCCGAGGCCCTCTACGCTGCTCTTGGCGAAGTCCAGCGCTGGACCAGGGAAGAAACCCAGGTAAACCACCACGAAAACTGAGGCGATCAGGGCGACGCGCATCGGGAACGGCACCACAAACAGGTTGTGCTGATCTTCGCTGGCGGAGCGTTTCATCCACATGAACCAGGCGAGCCGCAAATAGTACCAGTACGATGCGATGGTGGAGAGTACGAGGACGACCGACAGGTACCAGAGCTGTGCATCCGCCGCGCCTTGCAGTAGGTACATCTTGCCCATGAAGCCACCCGTTCCCGGGAAGCCCGCGAGCGAGAGCAGGAAGATCGTGAGGATGACGCCCATCACCGGCTGTGCCCAACCGAATCCGGCGTAGTCCTCGATCTGGAGCCGCTCCTCACCGTGCTGCGCCACGGCGATCACGATCGCAAAAGCGCCGATATTCATGATCGTATAGACTAACAGGTAGAACAGGAGCGCGGCCGCCGCGGTCTCGTTCGCCGCTGTGATCGCGACGAGGAGATACCCGCCATGCGCGATGCTAGAATAGGCCAGCATCCGCTTCACGTTCGATTGCACGAGTGCGATCAGGTTGGCGCTGATCATCGTGATGGCAGCAAGCCACCACATGATCGGATACCAGGAATCGTAGGCTCCGTCGAAGCCGACGAAAAACACCCTGAGAAACGCGACGAAAGCCGCAGCCTTCACCGCCGCTGACATCCAAGCCGTGACGGGTGCAGGTGCGCCTTCGTACACATCTGGCGTCCACATGTGGAACGGTACTGCCGACACCTTGAAGCCAAAGCCGACCGTCAGGAACGCGATACCGATCGTGAGGAGTGTGCCAGTTCCCGCACCCGACGAAACACTCTGGCCGATGGCGGCAATGTTCGTGCTCCCTGTGGCGCCGTACACGAGCGCAATTCCGTACAGAAAGAATCCGGTCGAGAAAGCTCCGAGCAGGAAGTACTTGAGGCCCGCCTCCGCCGACTTCCTGTCCCTCCGATTGAAGGCAGCCAATGCGTACACCGCGATCGACATGACCTCGAGACCGAGGAAGATGACGATTAGGTCACGCGCGCCGGCCATGAACATCATCCCTGCCGTGGCGAGCAGGATCAGGCCGTAGAATTCACCGGCCTGCAGCCGCTGCCGATACACATAGGCGAAAGAGACCAGAATGGTGAGAGCGGCCGCCACAAGGAAAATCCAGTTAGCGAAGAGTCGGAACCCATCGATGGCGATCATCGAGGTCCGGCCGACTTCGGTGACCCCGTAAAGCCATCCGTTCGCAAGAGCTGCAAGCAGGACCCCCGCGAGGGCTAGCCAACCGAGATCGGCGGCCCCACCAAAGCTCGGGTCATTCGAATCTTGTTCCATTCCCGGCTTGTGCTTCCCGGATACGCCGGCAACGAGCACACCCATCCCCCACACGCAGAGGATCACCTCCGGCATGAGCGCGAAAAAAAAGTGGAGCTGACGGCTGAAGTCTAGTTCCATGGTGATTCGGCCTATTCGTCGCCGTCGGCGATGACATCTGCTGCGTCATCGCTCGTGGGATCTGCAGTCGGGTCGTCGGACACTGCGTTCGCATCGGACGAGCCCATTTCAATGAGGGCGGAAGTGGTTTCGCCCGGGAGGTCGAGGCCCTGCTCTTCAAGAAGCGACACCTGGGCGTTGGCTGACTCGACCCGCTCGATCACGGCGCGCACGCTGGGCTCCATGCGTTCGAGAACCGGGGTCGGATTCCAGCCGAGGATGATCATGAGGGCACAAAGAGGCGCGAGGATGACCATCTCTCGCCGGCTGAGGTCTTCGATCTTCCGATTCTCTTCCGACTCAAGCTTGTTGAAGAAAACCGTCTGCACCATCGGTAGCATGTAGTAAGCTGCGAAGATCACGCCCGTGGTCGCGAGAAAAGCCAGCACCGGGTGCGTTTCGAAGGCACCGAGCAGCACGAGGAACTCACCAACGAATCCGCTGGTCCCCGGCAGGCCGATGGATGCGAGTGCCGTGATCAGGAAGGCTGTTGCAAACCAGGGAGCGACGCGGGCGATACCACCGAATTCGGATATCGTCCTCGTATGCCTGCGCTCATACAACATGCCGAGCAATAGAAACAAGGCACCCGTGCTGATTCCGTGAGAGATCATGACGAGCAAGCCGCCCTGTAGACCGTTCACAGTCAGCGCGAATATCCCAAGCACGACGAACCCCATGTGGGCTACAGACGTGTAGGCTACCAGTTTCTTCGCATCCGGCTGGACAGCTGCGACCCAAGCCGTATAGAGGATTCCGATGACCGCGAGCACCATCATAGTCGTCACGACCGTGGGGTGCTGCGCCGCGAGCGGGAAGAGCGGGAGTAGGAACCGGAGAAATCCATATGTCCCCATTTTCAGCAATACAGCTGCCAGAATAACGGACCCAGGGGTCGGCGCTTCGACGTGGGCGTCAGGCAGCCATGTGTGAAAAGGGAATAGTGGGACCTTTACGCTGAAAGCCAATGCGAAGGCGGCAAAGAGCCACAGTTGCTCCGTGCCAGTGAGTGGTACCTGGAGAAGGTCCGCGTAGGCGAAGGTAGGGAAACCAAGGAGCGTCTTGGCCTTCCAGAAAAGGAAGAGGATCCCGACCAGCATCAGCAATGAGCCGAAGGCCGTGTAGAGGAAGAACTTGATGGCCGCGTAGATCCGGCGGTCACCGCCCCATACACCGATCATGAAGTACATCGGCACGAGGGTAAGCTCGAAGAATACGTAGAACAGGAATACGTCTGTCGCCGAGAAGACACCTATGACGGCGGCTTCGAGCAGGAGCATGAGTGCGTAAAAAGCACGCTGCTTCTCGCCGATGTAGTTGAACGAACCCAGGATCGCGATGGAGGTGCTGAACGTCGTCAGCATCACCATGAACAGGCTGATCCCGTCGATACCCAGTGAGTAGTTCACACCCCACCCTAAAATCCAGGAGGTGGAACTCTCCATCTGCATGCCCACGTGTGCCGGGTCGAAAGCCCACCACAACCCAAGGCTTAGCACGAAGACCCCGATGGACCACCAGAACGCGACGGTCTTCGCCTGGCCTTCTTCAGCCCACAGGACGAGACCGATGCCGAGAACCGGAAGCCAGATCAGCGCGTGAAGTGCCCAGCCCGCGTATCCGATCGAATCAAGTAGTGAAGTCATGGTCAGCGTCCCCTAAAACAGGCTGGCGCCGAGGACGAACAACACCCCAACGGTGAGGATGAACGCATAGGTGTTAACGGATCCTGTCTGGAACATGCTCACGGCCCACCCAATCCCCTTCGCCAACCACCCGACTGCGTTCACAGTGCCGTCGATGATGCCCGCGTCGATGACCTTCCAGCAGAACCGGGAGGCAGAGATGATCGGCTGGACGACAAAGCGATCGTATGCCTCGTCCACGTAGTATTTATTGTAAAGGAGTGCACTGATTCCGGTGAGTTCGGTCTTGTCTTGAGCGGCCGGGACAATCTCCTGCTTCCCGACGAACAGGATCGAGAGGAAGACCACGACGCCGGCGGCGACCGTGGAAATCACTGCCCAGACCACTTCTCCACCTCCAAACGGCGCACTCTCAGACACACTGCCAAGATTCACTTCCTGGATGTGATGGGCCTGAGCGGTGAGCGGCTCGAGCCAGTGATGCAGCCACTCGGTCATCGGAAGAAAGCCCATACCGCCGAGGAACGAGTTCTGAATCGCCTCGGGGACGTTGATCCACCCGCCGAAAATCGAAAGCACGGCGAGGATCGCGAGCGGGATCCACATGACTGGCGGGGCCCCATGCAGGTGCTTGGCCTCTTCTTCGCCTGTACGGTTCGTTCCGTGGAAAGTCATGACCATCATGCGGGTCATGTAGAACGCGGTCAGCATCGCGGCAGCGAGAGCAAGAATCCAATAGACCGTATAGAGGGTTGGATATGGGGCGTTCGCTGCGCCACCAAAGGCTGCGGTCTGCCAGATAATTTCATCTTTCGAGAAAAATCCGGCAAACGGCCAGATGCCGGCGATCGCGAATGTCGCGATCCACATTGTGGTCCATGTGATGGGCAAGAAGACCTTGAGCCCACCCATGTTGCGCATGTCCTGTGCGTCTTCGTGGTTGTGCGTGTTGTGATACGCCTCATGCATTGAGTGAATCACAGCACCAGCCCCCATGAATAGAAGCGCCTTGAAGAAGGCGTGGGTCATGAGGTGGAAGACGCCCGCGGTGTACGCTCCCACTCCCACGGCGATGAACATGAATCCGAGCTGCGAGACCGTAGAGTAGGCAAGAACCTTCTTGATATCGTTCTGCTTGAGCGCGATGGTCGCCGCAAACAGCGCAGTCAGAACACCGATTCCTGCGACCACGGCACTCGTAACAGGCGAAAGTGCGAACAGCACCGACGACCGGACCACGAGATAGACGCCTGCGGTGACCATTGTCGCCGCGTGGATCAGGGCTGAGACCGGAGTCGGGCCTGCCATCGCGTCGGGCAGCCAGACGTACAACGGCATCTGCGCACTCTTTCCGACCGCGCCCAGGAAGAAGAAGAGCGTGATCGCCGTGACCAGACCACCCGCATACTCGAGTGTTTGTGCCTCATGGAAGACCTGGATGAAGTCGACCGTGCCGAACGCTTTGTACAGCAAGAACATCGCGATGAGGAAGCCGACGTCGCCGATGCGATTTACGATGAACGCCTTCTTGCCGGCGTCCGCCTTTTCCCGGTCACTGAACCAATAGCCGATCAGGAGATAGGAACAGAGCCCCACTCCTTCCCAGCCGACGAACATCAGCGCGTAGCTAGATCCCATGACGAGGACGAGCATGAAGAAGACGAAAAGATTCAGATATGCGAAATACCGCGGATATCCGGAATCTTCCTTCATGTAGCCGACGCTAAAGATGTGAATCAGCGTTCCGACGCCCGTGACGACCATCATCATGATAATCGAGAGCTGATCGAGCTGGATCGCGGCGTTCACCGTGAAAGTGCCTGTGGCGATCCAGGTCCAATACTCAATGACCACAGGTGCTTCGAGGTGTGCCCCCAGCATCCGCGTGAAGTTCACGGCGGTGATCAGGAAGGCCAGCGCCATGACACCGGGGCCGATCCATGTGGGAAGCGTGTGCGTCGCAGGCCTCGACGACGAGTCTCCGAGGTCGAGTTCCCCACCGGCACGCACCGCATTTGCGGAGTCGCGGCCGTGCTGAAGGGCGAGCCACCCATTGGCCAGAAAGCCGAGTAGTGGCAACAAGATCACGAAGCCCGGGAAGAAAGGCTCGAAATGCGCGCCCTCGCCCGCGGCCTGTCCGCCTCCCTGCAGAAGGGCGATCAGCGAAGTCGTCATGCCGGTCACCATTTCAAGACGTTGAAGCTGTCCACATTCACCGTCTCATAGTGACGGAAAATCGAGATGATGATTGCGAGTCCGACCGCCGCCTCAGCAGCGGCCACCGTCATCACGAAAAACACAAAGATCTGGCCGTCGATGCCCCATACGCGCGAGAATGCGACGAAGCTCAAATTCACCGCGTTGAGCTGTAGCTCAATGCAGAGGAACATGATGATCGCGTTTCGGCGCACGAGGACACCAAAGGTCCCGATGACGAAAAGGATCGCGCTGAGTACGAGCGCCTCGGTGACCATCAGACGTCCCTCTTTGCGAGCACGAGTGCGCCCACGATGGCTACGAGCAACAGGATTCCCGTGATCTCGAATGGCACCACGTAGGTCGTGTAAAGTGTTTCAGCAATCGCACCTACGGCGCCATGTTCGGCGATCGCTGCGTCGATCGCGACTCCGCCGGAGCCCGCCGTCATACCGGCACCTCCGAGGCGGGTGGCCAGGATGCCGGCGATCCCGCCGATGATGCCGAACGAAAGTACGGCGAACGCCCCTCCCTTCAGGTCCTTCTGGTAGTCATGCCCGAGGTTCAGGAGCATGATCACAAACAGGAAGAGCACCATAATGGCGCCCGCGTATACGATAATTTGGATCGCGGCGAGGAAGTGGGCCTCGAGCAGGACGAACGTCGCAGCCATGGCCCCAAGCGTTGTCACCATGAAGAGGAGACTTCCCACAGGGCTTTTTGCCATCACGACGCCGATCGCGCCACCGATTGCGAGTCCCGCGAAGAGGTAGAACAGGAAGATCATGTCCGGCCGTTACTCCGAGTCGGGATCCGAGGGATCCCAGAGAAGTGTGGACGGGTGGTCTTGCTCCATGAGTCGATCCAGGTCGTAGACGAATCGGTCTCGCGTGTATTCGGCATTCTCGAAATGCTGGCCCACATGAATCGCTTCAACAGGGCACACTTCCTGGCACATGCCGCAAAAAATACAGCGAAATTCGTCGATCTCGTAGACGATCGGGTAACGATTCCCTTGGTCGTCTTCACCTCCGACGAGGCGGATGCAGTTTGCTGGGCATACCGTCGGGCACAGGCCACAAGCCACGCACTTTGGTCGACCGTCCGCATGGGTTTCCATGACGTGCGTGCCGCGCCATCGGGGGCTCAGGTCCGTCTGCTCCTCCGGGTACTGCTGTGTGATTTTGTTGGGATTGACCATGTGTTTAAAGGTCAACGCCATTCCGCTCAGCGCGGCTCGCAGATACGACGTTGTATCCGGGTCCGGCCGGTGCATCACTTTGACAGAAATCGTCATTTGATCAGTCTCCGGCAGTGGCTGGCTCAGGCTGCTTGGAGGCTTCTCGCGCCGCCATTGCCTGAGGAATCGTCTTGATCTCGACCAATTGAGCACGCTGAGCTGCCCCACCCGTGATTGTGCGACCACGGTCGAGGAAGAACATGAAAGCGAACGTGGCGGCGCCACTCACTGCGGTCAGCACCAGGCCGTAAGTGAAGCCATATGTCATACCCACTTCTTCAATGACCAGGATCGTCATTGCGACGAGCATGACGTAGGCGAGTGAGGTCGGCAGCATGACCTTCCAGCCCAACGCCATCACCTGGTCATAACGGAACCGAGGTAGCGTCCACCGAATCCAAATGTAGAGCAGCAGGAAGAGTCCTGTCTTCGCCGCGAAGCCTCCGAACGTCGCCAGTGTCTTCAGCAGACTGGGCTGTGCGAGGATCACGCTGCCGTCCGCTGCGAAGCCTCTGATGAGCTGCCCGTTGAGCCAAAACGCATCATCCCAGGTCCCGGGCAAGTCCCATCCGCCGAGAAACAGCGTCGCCATGAGGGCGGAAGCCGTCACCATGTGGCCGAACTCGGAGATCATGAAAGCCGAGAACTTCATGGCCGAGTACTCGGTGTGATAGCCTGTGACAAGCTCGGACTCCGCCTCTGGCATATCGAACGGAAGTCGGTTGGTCTCCGCAAACGCTGAGATCACGAACAGAATGAACGCGAATGAAAGCGGGAACGCGTACCACATTCCAAGCTGTTGTTGCTTCCAGATGATCTCGGTCAGGGTCACGTTCCCAGACATCATGAGGACTGCGATCAATGACAGACCGAGCGCGACTTCGTAGCTGACCATCTGGGCCGAAGCCCGCAGCCCGCCAAGGAACGCATACTTGTTGTTCGATGCCCACCCGCCCAGCACGACCCCATATACGGCGAGAGAGCTGAAGGCCAGCACGTAGAGGATGCCGATGGGAACGTCCGCGATGACCATGTCGACCACACCCCATGGCGTTGGCAACGGAGCGGCGATCGGAATGACCGCGAAGGTCATCAGCGAAGGGACCAGCACTAGAATTGGTGCGAGCACGAAGAAAAAACGCGAGGCCGTAGCCGGCAGCGTTTCCTCCTTGAGGATGTTCTTCACGCCGTCCGCGAGCGGCTGAAGAAGCCCGAACGGACCGACACGGTTCGGTCCGCGGCGATCCTGGATAAAGGCCGAGACTCGTCGCTCGGCAAGCGTCGCGTACGCCACCACCACAATCACGAGACCAAAAATGGTAGTGTTCTTCAGCACCATGGCGATGATCGCCGGCAGGCCCTCGATCGGTTGCAAGCCCATACCCCTCAGTCTCCCGTCAAGGAAACGGATTCGTTGATGACGGCCCCGCGGGACCCAACATCGTCGTAGCTGATGCCGCTAAATGCGGGCACCTGCTTTCCGACAGAAGCGAACGCGTCAGCCGCGCAGCGGAAGATGTCCCCACTGGACCGCTCAGCGCTCAACGCTCCGAGAATGAGCCACGCCGGGCGTGACATGCCGGGGGCCTGAAGCGCGCCGTCAAAGTGCTGCACCCGGCCCTCAAAGTTCGTGAAGGTGCCTTCCGATTCAGCGTGGCTCGTCACGGGAAGAACGTAGTCCGCGTTCGACGCTGCAGGGCTGTCATGGGTTCCGAGGTAAATATAGAGGCCAGCGTTCTCACCGAAGTCCACCGGCTGATCCGGTAGTGAATCGCCGAGAACGATGACGATGCCGTCATGCCCGGCGACCGACTCGAGCCCTCCGGATGCGTCATCCGCACCAACCCTTGTCATGTTCATGAGGTCGGCCGCGGTAGCGTTCGGCGAGAGGTCCTTCCGTCGCACCAACTGCGGGAAGCCCTTCAGCGGAACTTCATCTCCTGCTGCAGAAGAGCGATACACGATGTCACCCCCGCCAAGGGCGTCCACCACACTCGAGAGGGCGGCCAGGTCCTCGTTGGAGGAAAAGGGCGAGGCGACTGCCTTGACCGACACGTTGTCGAGGCCATCTACCCTGTCGAGGAGGCCCTTGAGGGCGTCCTTCCAACCTGATGCCTCCGATAAGGAATCGACTCGTGCGAGCGGCTCATCCAGTCGGTTGCCTTGATTCATCCATTCATAGTTGTGGCGCCCGTAATCGCAAATCCACCAGGCGTTTACGTCAAGGTTCTCACGTGGCTTGATTCGCTGAACCAGGTTGTCTCGGGAATGCAGGTCGATGTTGCAACCTTGCGAGCAGCTCGTGCAGACCGACGGAGTGTGCGTCAGGTCCCATGCCCGGGCTTTGTGCAAAAAGTCTTTGGAGACCAGCGCGCCGACCGGGCAAATGTCGACGATGTTGCCGTGCCAGTTCGTGCCTTCGAGTCCCTCGTCAAAGAACGTGTCGATCACCGAGCGATTGCCTCGCTCAACCACCGTCAGTCGATGGTCTTGCTCGACCTCACTCATGAAGCGGACACAGCGCGTGCACATCACGCATCGGTCACCGTAGAACAGGATATCCCCACCGAAATCGTCGCGGCCGAAAACCCGCTTGGGTTCGCGCCCACGTCCGTGCTCACGACCCTCTGCGTGGACGTAATCCTGAAGATCGCACTCGCCCGACATGTCGCAGATCGGGCAATCGAGCGGGTGATTGACGAGGTAGAACTCGAGCACGCCCTGGCGGTTGCTCTTCGCCTGCTCGGACTGAGTGTTGACGACCTGACCGTCCATGACGGTGGTGACACACCCCGGCATCGGCTTCGGCGCACCCTCCACCTCTACCAGGCAGAGGCGGCACATCGCCGGAGAGGACATCCCGGGATGGTAGCAGTAATGGGGCACCTCCGACCCGATCGTCTTGGCGGCTTCGAGAATCGTGGTTCCCCGCGGAACCGAGACCTCGTGGCCATCGATCGTGAGATTGACCATCGCGGCCATCACGCAGCCCCCACTCTTTCACCGCGACGGATCAACGACAGGTACTCATCTCTGAATTTCTCGATGGACGATTGTACTGGAGCCGCGACGGAGTCACTAAGCACACAAATCGTGGTTCCGACCATCTGTTGCGTCATCTGCATGAGCGTATCTAGATCGCCCTCGGTGCCACGGCCATCCTCGATGCGCCGAAGAATCTGGGCAGTCCAAGCCGAACCTTCGCGACACGGTGTGCACTGGCCGCATGACTCATGTGCATAGAAGTCGACCATGCGTCGAACCTGCTTCACGATGTCGGCGGTCTCGTCCATCACGATGACGGAGGCGCAGCCGAGCATCGTGCCGACTTCGACACAGCCTTCGTAGTCGAGCGTGCACCGACCAGCTTCTTCGGCATTGATGATCGGGACTGAAGATCCCCCGGGAATCACCGCTTTGAGCGCATTGCCATCGCGCATCCCACCACACACTTCCTCGATCAATTTCATGAGCGGGAAGCCGAGGGGGAGCTCGTAATTGCCGGGCTTGTTCACGTGTCCGCTAACGCAGAAAAGCTTTGTACCAGGGCTCTTTTCTGTGCCGTACTGACGATACCACGCGCCGCCATTCGTCACGATGTGCGGTATCGCACAAAGGGTTTCGACGTTGTTGATGGTCGATGGCATGCCAAAGGCGCCCACAGCAGCCGGAAACGGTGGCTTCACGCGAGGCTCCCCACGGCGGCCTTCGAGTGAGTTCATTAGACCGGTCTCTTCACCGCAAATATAGGCACCAGCCCCCTGATGCACCGTGAGGTCGAGGTCATTACCCGAGCCCATGATGTCCTTGCCGAGGTACCCCTTGGCGTAGGCGTCCTCTACCGCTCGGGCTAGTACCTGATTGGCTTCGAAGAACTCGCCTCTGCAGTAGATATAGACATGCTGCGCTCCAATCGCGTAGGCGCCGATGAGGCACCCCTCGATGAGCTGGTGCGGATCCCACCGCATGAGCTCGCGATCCTTGAATGTGCCAGGCTCGGACTCATCTGCGTTGCAAAGCAGATAGTGTGGCCTTCCCGACTCCTTTGGCATGAACGACCACTTCACACCCGTCGGGAAGCCAGCTCCACCTCGGCCGCGCAGGCCCGATTCCTTCACCGTGTTCACCACGCCCTCCGAGCCCAATTCGAACGCCTTCTTCAGGGCCTGGTATCCGCCTCGCTCGACATAGGTGTCGATGCGACGCTGCATCGGGTCACCGAAGTACTTGCTGAGTACTTGGACTTCATGCTCGGAAACGTATGGGTAGGCCATCGACTACTCCCCCTGTCCCTTGAGGTGCTCACAAATCTTAGGCACCTCGGTACGGGTCACGTTCTCGAAATATCGCGAGTTGATCTGTACGCAGGTCGGATAGCCGCACGCTGCCAGGCATTCGGCCTCAATGACGGTGAACTCACCGTCTTCAGATGTCTCGCCCAATTCGGTATCGGTGTAGCGGAGGAACGCCTCTACGACCTCGTCGGCACCCGCCAGATTGCAGGAGATATTCGTGCAGACCTGAACGAGGTGTCGGCCCACAGGGCGCTTGTTGTACATCGTGTAGAACGTGGCCACCCCTCGTACATACGCCGGTGACAGTTCCAGTAGCTCCGCGACACGATCCATGGACTCGGGGCTAACATGCCCCCGCAGCTCCTGCGCCAAACCGAGCGCTGGCAAAAGAGCAGCCTGTTTGGTGGGATAGCGCGTAAGGATTTTCTCGAATCGCTCCTGATACTCACCCTCGAAAAGCGGTGCTTCCGGCTGCTTGTCTGCGAGCATGTATGGAAGGGTTCCCGCACCTGACGCATGTCCTCCGTGGGCGGGTCGATTTCCGACAAAGTCATCACCGCGGACCTGGTCTTCCGTGAGGTCGAATTCACCGGTGTTTCCGGCCCAGCCCGGGTTCTTGAAGGGGATATCGCTCATCTGTCGATCTCACCCAAGACGATGTCGAGACTGGCGTTGATCATGATTAGGTCAGACAAGAGGTGCCCTGTCGCGAGTTTCGGGATCACCGAAAGGTTCACGAATGACGGCGGACGAACGCGCCACCGCACTGGCTTTGTGCTCCCCTCTTCCGCAACCACGTACATGCCGAGCTCGCCCTTGGATGCCTCGATTGCCATATAGCAGTCACCCTCGGGGGCAGGAATGCCCTCGGTGATCAACTTGAAGTGATGAATCATGCTCTCCATGTCGGACATCGCATCCGTCTTGGAAGGCAGAGAGATGTTCGGGTCTTCCACGTTGATCGGCCCATCGGGCAAACGCTTCATTGCCTGACGCAGGAGACCCACGGACTGTGTCATCTCCTCCATCCGGCACAGGTAGCGATCATAGCAATCGCCGTGCTCACCGATCGGGACTTCGAAATCGTAGGTTTCGTAGTCGTAGTAAGGGCGATCCTTGCGAACATCGTAGGCCACGCCAGCGGCACGCAGATTCGGGCCTGTGAAGCCGTAGTTGATGGCGTCAGCGGCAGAAATCGATCCGATGCCTTGCGTTCGCCCGATATGGATCTGGTTCCCGGTAAGAAGGCGGTGCACCTCACCCAGGGTTTTAGGGAACTCATCCAGAAATTCGACGAGCTGATCAAGCCAGCCCTTCGGGAGATCAGCCATCATACCACCAACACGCGTTGCGGATGTGGTAATCCGGGCACCAGTTAGCGCCTCATGTAGCTGGTAGATCTTCTCGCGCTGCTGGAACGAATACAGGAAGGGGGTGAACGCGCCCACATCAATCGCAGTGGTCCCGAGCCAGAGGAGGTGCCCGAAGATTCGGTCCAGCTCCATGAGGATGACTCGGACGACCTTGCAGCGCTCCGTGACCTCAATGCCCATGAGCTTCTCGACGGACATGACGTACGCGCAGTTGTAGATCAGCGGCGCGAGGTAGTCCATCCGGTCAGTGAGCGGGACAATCTGGTTCCAAGTCCGGTACTCGCCGAGCTTCTCGAACGATGAGTGCAGGTAGCCGATGTGTGGTACGATCTCGGTTACGGTCTCACCATCAAGCTCGCACACGAGACGAAGTACACCGTGCGTCGCAGGGTGTTGTGGCCCGAGGTTAATGAGCATGCGCTCCGTTCCAATATCGGGCTCCGGGATGTCGAAGGGCGCGAGCGGACTCGGAGTCCCTGCCCCACCCACACCCATCTCCCGACCCTGTCCGATATTGAACTCGACGGTGTTGCTGGACATCAGGTCTCTCCCCCGCCGGATTCACTGGGACTGATCGCTCCGCCGACTTCGGCGGCTGCTACTTCCTGGGGGGCACCACCACGAACGAGGTCCTCGGCGAGATAGAAGCGCTCTACATTCTGGTTCAGTGCCCGACGCGTCTGCTCGGCCCGAGAGAAGCGTCCGCGGAGCGGGAAGTCCTTCCGTAACGGATGGCCTTCCGCATAATCGTCCGGCATCAAGATTCGGCGATGGTCCGGGTGATTTCGGAAGGTTACCCCGAATAGGTCATAGACTTCTCGTTCAAGCCAGTTGGCGGCCTGCCAGAGGTCCACGACGGAATCGATCTCGAGGGCATCAAGCGGGAGTTCACACCGGATGCGCAGAGCGAGCTTATAAGTCGTCGAGTACATCTGGTAGACGACATTGATGGGACGGCCGTTCCCATAGTCGAGGCCCGTGACGTCGGACATCATGTCGTACAAGTGGTCCGGGTCATCCTTCAACCATTCGAGGATCTCGTGGCTGCGATCCGGCTTCATCCACACGACATACTGGTCACCAGCGTTCAGTCGATAGCGGACAATTTCATCCGGGTATCGGTCAAGAAGCGCCGCAAGCGTCGGGTGTTCGTCCGGTGACCCCGTAGACCCCTGGCCACCTCCACTGTCGGTGGACGATGAAACCGGGCCTTCCTCAACCGCGTCGAGCCCACTAATGCTGTCATCTGCCATGGTGTCAGGAGAGGAGGTCGTCGGGGACGGTGTCGGGAGCCACGATGATGCCCCCGGTCAACTGGTCCTGCTGCGTCGAATTTCCAAACGGACCCGTGAGGCCTACGACCTCGGCCGCACTGGCGCGAGGCAGGGCAACGAGCGCTGGGTCTTCGGCGCGATGCTCGAAGTGCTTGGAAAGGCTCTCCTCCCGGATCTTCTCCTGAATCATCATCAGACCGTAGATGAGTCCTTCAGGACGCGGCGGACAGCCCGGGATGTAGACATCCACGGGAATGATAGTGTCGATTCCCTGCACCATGGAGTAGACGTCGAAGACACCGCCCGAACTGGCGCAGGCACCCATCGAAATCGACCATTTGGGCTGCGGCATTTGGTCCCAGATGCGGCGAAGGACCGGCGCGAGCTTGTAAGGGACCCGTCCAGCGCAAATCAGGACGTCCGCCTGGCGTGGGCTGAAGGACATCCGCTCCATACCAAAACGGGCGAGATCGTAGTTGGAAGCCGCCGACGCCATCATTTCAATGGCACAGCACGCAGTGCCGAAGGGCATCGGCCAGAGCGAGTTCATTCTGCCCCAGTTGATGAGTGCGTCGACCTTGCTGGTGAAGAATGTCGGAGTCTCCGCTCCAAATCCTCCGGTCGTGGCAGAAACACCACCTCCGGGAAGAATGTCACCTAGTCCCACTCGAGACCTCCTTTCTTCCACTCATACACGAGTCCGATCGCCAGAACGGCGACGAACATGGTCATCGACAAGAAGGCACTCCAGCCCAGCTCCCGCATGTGGACCGCCCAAGGGATCAGGAAGATCGTCTCCAAGTCAAAGACGATGAAGCTGATCGCCACCATATAGAACTTCACGGAGAAACGCGCTCGGGTACTCCCGAGCGGGATCATGCCCGATTCGTAGGGCATCAGCTTCTGTGGTGTGTCACGACGCGGGTTGAAAATGTGCGAAGTGACGACCATACCCAACGCGTTCACTATGGAGACGCAGAAGAGTACGAGTAGGGGGAGATAGGCTCCCGACATGTGGGCCGCTGGGGTTTGTGAAATATTTCACGAGCTATGCTGACCGCCGAAAAGGTACCCGACGCGCGGATGGAGTGTCAACCGCAGGAAGTGAGTATTTTCATAGGATTTCGCCGGTTTGACCGACCTTCCCAGTCTCGCCTATCTTGCCCCCCCCGCGGGATCCGGAATTCGGTTTCCAACACTTCGGTCCGCGTCCCTGCAAACCCGCCCGGAGAACAGCAGTCGATGTCGATCAAGAGTGACAAGTGGATACGCCGAATGTGCGAAGAGCAGCAGATGATCGAGCCCTTCGAGACCGGCCAAGTCCGGGACGGCAAGATTTCGTACGGCATCTCTTCGTATGGTTACGACATCCGGGTTTCGCCTGAGTTCAAGGTGTTCACCAACGTCCACAACACCGTTGTCGATCCGAAGCATTTCGACGACCGCTCCTTTGTGGACATCGTGGGCCCTGAGTGCATCATCCCTCCAAATTCCTTTGCGCTTGCCCGCACCGAAGAGTATTTCCGGATTCCGCGAGATGTCCTGGTCCTGTGTGTCGGAAAGTCGACCTATGCCCGATGCGGGCTGATCGTGAACGTCACGCCGCTGGAGCCGACGTGGGAGGGCTACCTCACACTCGAGATCTCGAACACGACCCCCCTGCCGGCGAAGGTCTACGGGGGTGAGGGTATTGCTCAATTGCTCTTCTTCCAAGGAGACGAAGAGCCGGAAATCGCTTACGCTGACAGGAAAGGCAAATACATGAACCAGGTCGGGGTCACACTTCCCAAGATGTAGGTTGGCCGTAAACCCCGATCGTCACAATCGTACGGTGTCGGTGACGCTCCATCTCCCCCGTGAGCACGCGATGCGACGCTTCAGGATTCCGATCCTTTGGGCTGCAGGCATTTCCTGTCCGTCGGCAATCCCGGGTGCGGCGTAGTCGGAGGCCGGACTCCTGCCGAGCACGCAGGATCACCTCATTCAACTATTCGCGAAGATGGAGCGTCGACAGGCCAGCCAGTTGCTGACTCCGCTCTACTTCGTCGGGAACGGCCGGTTCGATTCCCTCGGGACGAGTTATGTCGAGGTGATGAAAAAGGAGACGACGTGCCCGCTCGGCCTGGCAGACATCCGATCTGTGTCGGGCCCCTCACAGCACTAGGTTCCAGGGAGCTATTTCGGGAGGTGCCACCGGGATCCTGATCGGTGGAGTGACGGGGTTGATGGTGGCGATCGCAGGTTTCGTTATCGGCCGCTACTCCGTCTACTGGAAATCGTGTGTTCCCTGAGCTTTAGCCTCGCGGACTCAAATTCCGAGGAGGCTCGAATATCCTCCGACGAAGGGCTAGCTAAGCAGGTCCAGGAAGAATTGGTTGGGAGCCCCGACCTCACCGAGGAGAAGATGGTCGCCGGAATTTGAAGGACCGGGACGGTAAGGGCTTCACAGTCACCCCGCAGATGCTCAATCGAGGAGAGGTGGTGGGTTCAGGACTACGGAATCGACCAGACCTGATGCAATGGCCTGCTGGATGCTGCAGAACTCGGGGTTGCGTGCTTTTACAAGTCCGTCCCTGTCCGATTCCTAGGGCGGATATGTCCCTGTCGTGATCTCGTTCCAAATCACATCTCGTCATTCTAGGCAAGCGTCACTCTGTCGACATACCAAAAATCAAAACGTAGTAACCGTCGGAATCTTCGATCCATCGATCGACCATGAGCCCAGAGCGGGCAAAAAGTGCGTCGATTGTCGGGCGATCATACTTGCAGCTGATCTCGGTGCGGATCGCCTCACCCTCCGCTAGGTGGACCGAGTCTCCGGCTTGGAACCGAATAGTCTGCTCGGACGTCGCGGCTAGGGATGTCTCGATGCGGCCGGCTTCTGCGTTGTAGCATGATCGGTGTCGAAACGCTGAGGGGTCGAAATCACATCCGAACGCGTTGTTGAGGACCGAGAGGAGGTTCAGGCTGAATGCCGCGGTGACGCCCCCTGCGTCGTTGTACGCGAGCTCGATGCGCTCCGCGCTTTTTCCTTCCCCTGGTCGCAGGTCGACACCGAGGAGGAATCGATCCTCTTTTCGAAGAAGGGCAGCGACGCGCTGTAGCAGTTGACACGCCGGGCCTTCTTCAAAGTTGCCAAGAGTGCTTCCCAGAATGGCGACCCAAGTCGGACCGGTTAACCCCGCCGGCAGCCCCAGAGGCTCCGTGATGTCCGCGACGAGGGGGAGAATCTCTAGTGACGGATACTCCTGCTCAAGCGCAGCTGCCGTTGCAGTCAAAAAGTCGGCGGAGACGTCGACCGGTACGTAGGCACGGCCACAACCGTTGTCGACCATCGCATCCAGCGCGACCCTCGACTTCTCTGAACTTCCTGCACCCAACTCCACGAGCGAGGCGGGCCGCAGCTCCTTGACCAGTTCAGGCATCCACTTCTCAAGGAGTGCCCGCTCTGCCCGTGTCGGGTAGTACTCCTCAAGGCAGGTGATCTCCTCGAAAAGCTCTGATCCGCGTTCGTCGTAATGATACTTCGACGGAATGCTTTTGAGGGGTTCGCCCAGTCCGGCGAGTACCTCATGCAGATCGACCCCAACTCTGGAGCCTGAGTTATTTGTCGTCACGTGCGCACCTGAATCCATTGAAAATCTGCCTGCGAATGGGGTAATCCCAGTTCCTATAGGTGTTCCGTATAGCGCCAAAACGCGTTGCCCACGCGCCACCTCGAAGAACCTTGTATTCGTCTCCGAAAAATACCTCCGAGTACTCCGGGTATGGGAATGTCTCGTAGCCGGGCCAGGAACGAAAATCGCTGGACGTCCACTCCCAGACGTTGCCGAGCATGTCCCAACAGCCGAGAGCTGACTGACCCGATGGGTACGAGCCTACGGCAGTGGTCTCGAAGAGAAGTGCATCGAGGTTGGAGCGAGTCGGCGTCGGCGGATCGTCGCCCCACGGGTACACACGTGGTGTATCCGAGTCGGGATCCCAGCTGGCGGCAGTCTCCCACTCATACTCTGTCGGAAGTCTTCTCCCGGCCCATCGGGCATACGCCTGTGCTTCCCAATAGCAGACGTGCGATACGGGGCGGTCCATGTCGAGCTCGAGGGTCTGATCCATGAATCGTTCATGGACCTCCCCGTCCGATTCACTCCAGTACTTGGGGCCGATCAGCCCTGCGGCCTCTCGCCACGCCCAACCCTCGTTCGACCAGTGATCCGGATGGGTGTACCCCCCATCTCTAACGAACGCAGCATACTCACCATTCGTGACCGGGTGAACGTCGATCCAGAACGGAGGCATGTCCACGCGGTGGGCGGGTCGCTCGTTGTCGTAGGCCGCAGATCGGTCATCTGTACCCAGGATTACCGGTCCCCCAGGGAATCGGACCATCTCGCCGGCCGGCGGTGCGTCTGGCGCGACTCGTGGGGAGGTCAACTGCCGAGGAGGGAACCATTTTTCACCACGTTTCAACTGCAAGGTCTGGAGGATGGTCTCGTTGTGCTGGTACTCGTGCTGCAAGACCATACGATACACGAAGCCCCCTTCCAGGAGTCGGGTCCCGCCGGAGAGGTCGACACGATCCAGTTCCTCCAGGACGGCCCGTCGCACATCCCCGAGGTATCTCCGGGAATCCGTGAGCGAAGGAAGCGCGAGAGAACCCCGAGCAGCGCGAGGGTTCTCGAACGGGTTGTAGATACCACGGAGGCCCTCGGAACCCGTATCCGCACTCCTCAGATTCTCCCGAAGCCAGATGTCTTCGAAATGGCCGATGTGCCCAAGATCCCAAACGATCGGACTCATGAGGGGATCATGCTGCAAACGGAGGTCCTCGTCCGACAACGCCGCCGTCAGCAACAGCGTTCGCTCGCGGGCCTCGGTGAGTAGTGAGGAGATTTCGAAAACGGTCAGCGATCGACCGAGATGCACATCCATGACAGGCGGGCTGAGGGAATCAGGAAGCTACGGTAACGGCTCACCCAGCTGGAGAAGTTCCCCGTCCGGGTGCAGGCCTCAGTCAGTTCGAGCCAACGGCCGCACTGGCCATGGCCCGACTGAAGTCCGACCCGGCGGGTTCCTGGAATGCACGGAGACCGAACTCGGGAAGGATCGCGAGCAGGTGATCGAAAATATCACTCTGGATTCGCTCGTAGTTCGACCACTCGATGTCGTTCGTAAAGCAGTAGATCTCGATTGGAAGCCCTTGAGGGGACGATGCCAGCTGGCGAACAAGCAGCGTCATGTCTTCATGGATTAGGGGGTGAGCTCTCAGGTAGGCGTACACGTAGGCCCGGAAGGTTCCCACGTTCGTCAATCGGCGCACATCCTGGATCACCTCTTCCGCCATGTCTGACTTGTCTGCGGCATAAGCTTCCAGTTCGCCGCGTTTTCCGTCCATGTACCCCCGCAGAAGCTCGTAACGCCCAAGGCGCACTAACTCTTCTTCGGTCAGGAACCGAACGGTCGCGAGGTCCATGTTCAGTCCTCGCTTGATTCGGCGCCCACCTGATTCACTCATTCCGCGCCAGTTCTTGAATGATTCGCTGATGAACTTGTGCGTGGGGATCGTCGATATCGTCTTGTCCCAGTTCTGGATTTTCACGATGTGTAGCGCGATATCGATCACGTCTCCATCGGCGTTCGATTGAGGCATCTCCACCCAGTCACCGATCCGGATCATGTCGTTTGACATAATCTGCATACTCGCGACCAGCGACAAAATTGTGTCACGGAACACCAGCATCAGTACGGCAGTTAGGGCGCCAAGCCCCGAGAGGAATACGATCGGTGACCGGTCGGCGAGGATCGAGACGATGACCACGCCGGCGGATATATAGGCGATCAAACCGATCACCTGCAGATACCCCTTGATGGGGCGACTATTCGCCTCCGAATACGAGGCATTGTAGATGTCGTTGATCGCTTCCAGTAGCGCGTTGAAGGACAGGACGGCGCTGAGCACGAGGACCGACAGAGCGACCCGCTGGACGACCAGGGCGACGAAGGCCGTCATCGTCCCGTCGGCAGACACATCCACGGGGCTGAACCCTAGAGCTGGCCCGATTCCAAAGTAGAGAATGACCGCTGGTACGGCGTTCGCGAGGCGCGCGAAGACGTTTCGATCGATGATGAGATCGTCCCACTGGGCCGTCGTGCGTGCTGCGGCCCGGCGAATGGCTCCTCGCCCCAATCGGACCGTGAGCCGATAGGCGATGGCCGCAACGAGGGCGAGGATAACCGTTATGCCGAGGTCGACCAGCCAGCTTGGGAGAGCGGCCATCTATCGGTTCCCCAGCTCTTCAGCGAGGAGATCGAGTGCGAGGTTGCTCAGTCTCACGAGATGTGGGTGGGCCGCGTTCCCGTTCGTGAGAAACACGACACCGTGGCCTCGGCCGCGGTCACCCATGACGAAGGCCGTGTAGCCAGGGAGGCTTCCTGAGTGGGCAAAATATGCATCGCTCCCCCTCGTGGTGGTCCACCAGGTGAGCCCGTAGCCAGGGTTTTCGTATCCCCAACCACCTCCCATCGGATCTCCTGCCATAGCGGGGAACTGCTGAGTTTGCATAAGCTCGAGCGTGGATTCCTGAAGGAGTCGGTGCTCCCCTGCCATACCATCGCCGAGGTTGAAACGCAGCCAGCGCGCCTGATCGTGAATCGTCCCGTACGTGATGCCCGCCGGCCAAACGTTCGCCTTCAATCGGGCCGTCGCGACCGGGCGGCCGGTGTTTTCGTCGGGCACGTATGGGGTGACCAGACGCTCCTCCATCTCGGGCCGTAGATCGAAGGCAGTGCTCGTCATTCCGAGCGGTCCCCAAACGTTCTCACGGATGTACTGTTTGTAAGCTGTCCCGCTGAACTTCTCGACCATGTATGCGACCAGCGAATAGGCCATATTCGAGTACACGACACCTTCGAGCGGTGGCGTTGCTACCCGAAGGGAATCCGAGAGGTAGTCGGCCAGTGCCAGCGGCGCGGTCTCCCCCCAGACGAGGTGTGGCCCGAAGTCCACCGGCATGCCAGAGGTATGGGTCAGCAGGTTGCGAAAGAGGACGGGGTTCGTGGGGTCCTCCCCACGAATCGTCATTTCGTCGAGATAGTCGTGAACGGGGTCGTCGAGGTCGAATTTGCCCTGCTCCATCTGTTGCATAAGGGCGACCGTGGACTGCGCTTTGAACGTCGACCCGATGAGATACACGCTCTGGGTCGATGCCGGCGTTCCCGCCCACAGGTTGGACTCACCGAACGCGGCGCTCCAGAGTTCACCGTCCCGGTCCGTGATCGCGATCGCAATCGAGGGGATCGTGCCATCGAGCATGGCCCTTCGAATTTCGGGCTCGAGCTGTGCGGTGACACGAGACACCGCCTGGGCCAGTTCGGGGTCGAGCTGAGCCTGGAGCGCGTCACACCCCGCCGCAAAGGCGAGCGTGATGATTCCGAGTGAGGCAAGTCGACGTCGCATTACAGATTCCTTCATCGGGAGATCCCTCGGCCGGGGCCGTAAAGTACATGGCCCGGGCGGGCCCCTGTGTGTGTGCCCCCATCCTCGATGACCACCACCCCGTTTACAAGGACGTATTCGATCCCTTCGGGAAACAGCACGGGTTCATCGTAGGTGGCTAGATCTTGGACTCGCTCGAGATCAAAGATCGTGATGTCAGCCCAGGCGCCCTCCTGTATCACACCGCGGCGGTCCAGCCGCATTCGCGTGGCGGGCCACGAAGTCATCTTTCGCACGGCCTCTTCGAGTGAGAGAGTCCCAGTCTCACGTACATAGCGAGCAAGGATGCGGGGGAAGGTTCCATAACTCCGGGGATGCGGAAGACCGAGAGCATCCGTGACGCCTGCTGAGAGGGCGGCTCCGGCATCGCTCCCGATGCTCGTCCAGGGGCGCTGTAGCGCCCACTGTACGTCTTCTTCGCTCATCATGTGATAGATGGCCATAACCCGTCCGTTGCCCTCAGCCACGAGATCCCACGCTGCGTCGGCGGGATCCTTGCCGGTCTCCTGGGCGATCACCGAAATGCTTTTACCCTCGAGGTGAGCGTTCGCGGGGTTCCTCGCGTTCACCAGGACGATCCCGTCCCACCCTCCCGCGGACTCTACGATGTTCCACCAGCCATCAAAGCCGGACTCGACCTCGCGCTTCATGCGTTCACGGACTTCGGGCCGTGCAATTCGGGCCCGCACGGAGTCATTCCCGCCATCGAAGGCCCAGCTCGGTATCGTCGCCTCGAGCCCCGTGCCGCCGGCTGTATACGGATACATGTCGACGGCTACGTCCACGCCCCGGGCACGGGCGGCTTCGATCTCCACCGCGGCCTCCTTGATGACCGTGCCCCAGCCTGGTTCGAAGGCTGCCTTGTAGTGGAAGATCTCAACCGGCATTCCCGCGCGCTCACCGACCTCGATGGCTTCCTGGACCGCACCGACAAGGCCCTCGCCCTCATCGCGGATGTGACTCGCGTAGATCCCTCCGTATTCTGCGGCGACCCGGCCGACCTCAACAAGTTCGTCAGTCGTCGCGAAGGCGGAAGGTGGATAGATGAGGGCCGTGGTCATTCCCATGGCGCCCTGACGCATCGCTGTCCGCATGATCCCCTGCATGCGTGCGAGCTCTGCGGCATCCGGTGCCCGGGCGGAATTCCCCAGCACCGCCACCCGTGCCTGTGTCTCGGAGAAGTAGCTGCCGAAGTTGATCGAGATACCCTGCTCCTCCAGGCGTCGGAAATACCCTTCGATCGAGTCGGCCTGGACCGGGGTACCTCCTTCTCCACCGATCGCGGAAGTCACGCCCATCCGAAGTTTGTTCTCGGCAAGACCGTTTTGTGGCAGGACGCTCCCCGACTGGTCCATCATGTCGATGAAGCCCGGCGACACATACAGGCCGGTGGCGTCGATCTCGCGGCGTCCCCGCCCTACGACATGCCCAATCCGGACGATTCTGCCGGCTCGGACCGCGACGTCTGCCGCGATCCACGGATTCCCTGCGCCGTCGAGTACACGGCCGTTCCGGATGACAACGTCATAGCTCGGCGGTGGTCTTTGCCCCAACACGTCGGTTGCCGGAAGTGCCAACGCGAAGGCGACGAGAGCTAACACTGCTCGTTTCCCTCGTGCGGGCAGTCTGCGTTTCACTCTAAGAGGAAAGTGGTCTCGCAGGCGAGTAAGAAGCTTCATCGGCGTGGGTTCCAGTCTGGGGTAGGCCGACACGATAGCGCAGCCACGTCGCAGGGTCTATTGTCGCCAGCATGAGCCAGACTTCGATCTTCCGCCGCTACCTCCTGCCCGGGTTTCTCTTTCAATCAGTCCTCATTGGAGGGGGCTACGGCACGGGAGCTGAGCTGTCCACGTTCTTCCTCAGTCAGGGTCCCATGGGAGGGCTGCTCGGTATCCTCGCGAGCACCGTGATCTTCAGCGCGGTCTCGATGGCCACGTATGAGCTGGCCCGGCTTTGGGGAGCATTCGACTACCGGCACTTCTTTCAGGAATTGCTTGGGCGCGGTTGGTGGACGTTCGAAGTCTGCTACGTCGCCCTGACCCTCTTGGTTCTCGCCGTCGTCGCCGCGGCGGCCGGCTCGATTATGAGTGACACGTTCGGACTGAACTACTGGGTCGGGGTCGTCGCAGTCATGGTGGCCGTGGGCGGGCTCGTGTTCGGTGGAAATGAAACGGTCGAGCGTTTTTTCTCAGCATGGTCTTTCGTTCTTTACGGCTTGTACGCCATCCTCTTTGTTTGGTGCTTCCGCGTGCTCGGTGGGGATATCGTGGCGAACCTGAGCGCGGAGCCAGTCGGTAGCGGATGGGCGTGGGCCGGGCTGTCCTATGCTGGGTACAACCTCGCCGTGATCCCACCGGTTCTCGCCACGCTGCGACTCCACGAGACCCGACGTGAGACGTTCATCGCCGGCGCTCTGACCGGGCCCATCGCCATGATTCCCGGCCTTCTCTTCTTTCTCCCCATGATCGGCATGTACCCGGGGATCATGGATGCAGAAGTCCCATCGACCGTCCTGTTGGAAGCGCTCGGCTCTCGTGGCTTCCAGATCGGATTCCAGGTTGTGCTCTTCGGAACTCTGATCGAGACCGGGGCCGGGCTGATTCACGCGGTCAACGAGCGAATCTCAGGCCTTCAGACCGACCGTGAGGGAGAGATGGCAAAGTGGGTTCGACCCGTGGTCGCCCTCGTCCTCCTTGGCCTCGGCACGGCAATCAGCAGCTTCGGACTCACCGGGCTGATCGCGAAAGGGTACGGAACCATGACCGTTGGGTTCATCGTGGTCTATGTGATCCCGGTCCTGACAATCGGGGTCTGGAAGATCCGTACGAGCGGGAGTCGGGCGGTCAGCTGATGCGTTACGAAGGCAAGGTGTATCGTCCACCTTCCGAGGCGCATTCGTATATCGTCCAGGCGACGATCGGCTGCTCCCACAATCTCTGCACGTACTGCGACATGTACCGCACGGTCGGGTATCGCGAGCGGCCCATCGGAGATGTTCTCGACGACATCGCGGAGGCCGGTCGAATCTTCCGGGATGCGGACAAGGTGTTTGTCGCGGACGGAGATCCCTTGGGAATGTCCGTCGAGCGGTGGACGACGATCCTGGATGCCGCGCGAGATGCGTTCCCGCGCCTGCGGCGCGTGTCCTGCTATGCCACGGCGGACAACGTTCGCGACAAATCGACAGACGAGCTCAGGACCCTGCGTGAGCACGGACTGTCGTTGCTGTATATCGGCCCGGAGTCGGGTGATGACGAGACGCTTCGAAGGATCGTGAAGGGAGGTTCATTCGCGGAGCACGTCGAGGCCGCAGAGAAGGCCCATGCCGCCGGTATGGAGATCAGCGTTATCACTCTGCTCGGTGCCGGAGGGGTGGAGAGGTCTGACATTCATGCCCGAGAAACCGCACGCCTGGTGACGGCGATGGACCCGGAATACCTCGCGTCCCTGACCCTGACTGTCATTCCCGGTACCCCGCTCGCAAGAATGGAAGAGAAGGGCCGCTTCGAGATGCCGGAGGTCGTAACGTTGTTGCGCGAGTTACGGACAATTGTGGCTGAGTCTCAGCCGCAAAACGCACTGTTCCGCACGAACCACGCCTCCAACTACGTCCCGATCGCCGGGCGGATTCCGGAAGACCGCGAGGCCCTCCTCGCCACGATCGACGCGGCGCTTACCGGTGACGTGCCTCTGCGCCCCGAGTTCATGAGGGGTCTGTAGGACTCCCGCCGACCCACTTGTCGACGACCACCGCTGTTGTGATCTGACCCAGCAGGTTCGTCGTCGACCGGAACATATCTGGCACGCGGTCAATTCCGAGCAGAATCGACAACCCCGCGAGCGGTATCCCAACTGCGTCGAGCGCGGGCGCCAGTGTAACCACTCCCGAGGAAGGGACCGGCGCCACGGTCAGCGAGACCAGGAATGTGGCCAGCACCGCCCCGCCAAGTGCCGCCGGGGGAATTGGGACCTCGAAGAGGTGTGCAAGGAAGATGACGGCCGCACCCTGAAAGAGCGCTGACCCCGCGCGATACATGGACGCCCCGAGGGGGAGAACCAGATCGGCCACGGGCTCGGAGACTCCGAGCTTGAGCTTCGCCTCCTCGAGTGTGACTGGAAGCGCTGCAGCGGTGCTGGTGGTCGAGAATGCGATGGACGCGGCCCCGAACGTGCCACCAAGAAATTGGAGGGGTCCGATTCCGCCAACGAACTTCAGTAGCGGCAGGTACACGACACTGATGTAGATACCTAAGCCCACCACGACAGACACGACGAAGACGGCCAGGCTCTGAATGAGGCCCCATCCCAACTGTGCGGTTACCGGCGCGGCGAGTCCGAAAATTCCGATGGGGGCAGTCCAGAGGATCCACCAGACGAGCTTAATCAGGGCCTCAGAGAGAGCCTCGGCGAACTGGACGAGCCGTAGGCGCTTTTCGTCCTCCAAAGTGCCGGCTGCGGCCGCGAGAAGCGCGGTGAAGACGATAAGTTGAAGCAGGGCGCCGTTCGCCGCGGCCGCAAAAGGGTTGTTGGGGATCAGAGCGACGAGAAAATCCACCATACTGGGCAGCGTGGTCGCCTCGCGGGCCGCGGCTTCGGGCGCGGCCATTTCGGGCGCGAAGTTGAGCCCGAGCCACATCGTACCCATGCCGATCACGATTGCCGGCACCACCGTCGCCCAGAAGAACACGAGTGTCGTGCCGCCGAGCTTCCCGAGTTTTCGGGGGTCGCCGAGGTTCGCCACACCGGTAAAGACCACGGCCATCACGAGTGGAATGATGACCATCCGGATCGCATTCATAAATGCGGTCCCGAACGGAGCGGATGCCAAGGCTATGGCGAGGAAGAAGTCTGAGCCGGCAGCTCCGAGGAGCCCTGTGGCCAGACCAAGAATGAGACCGGCTGCGATCGCAATGTGGAGCATCAGACCCCGAATGGATTCGGATATATGGTCGGGGCGGCGCTACCCCGTGGTCGAGGCGCGCGAAGTTAACCGATGGATTCGCTCGAGGCGACGAATGCTGGCGATTCCCAGCGCAGGCCCCATCGCGAGGCCCGCGAATGCCCACCGCCATTCCACAGCATCAACGAGGACAGGTACCGCCTGAATCGTGACCATGGTCAAGAGGAATCCGAGCGACGTCTGTATCATCAGCGCGGTCCCGACCGATTCGGCGGGCGCCACCTCAGTGACCAGCGCGCTGAACTGGGGCGAGTCCGCCACGACAAAAAAGCCCCACACGAGCGCCAAGATCGCGACGAGGAAGAACGGACCCGACAGGATGAGTCCCGACAGGACGCAGCACGTCCCCGAAACCCCCATTGCGAGCTTCACGACACGTCCTCGCCCAATCCGATCTGCCGCCAGTCCGCCCCAGATGCATCCAAGGCCGCCCGACGCAATCGCTCCGAATGCGACCAGATCGACGGTGAAGGCTGAGACCCGACCGGCGCCCGCAACCGCAAGGAAGGTCGGCACCCACGCCCACATCGCGTACAACTCGAACATGTGCCCGAGGTAGCCACCCGTGACGAGCATCGTTTCGCGGTGGCCAAGAATCCGCCGGACTCGGGCCCACTCGAAGGGACGGCTCGGAAAGGGGTACGGCCCCTCGCGGTAAGCGACGGCGACGAGGAGTGCCCCCAGCAAGCCCGCAATGGATGCACCACCGACCACGCGTTCCAGGTCGGCGCCGCCCAGAGCCTTGAGCAGGTACGGCATCGACTTTCCGATGGTAAGGGCTCCGACCACCGTGCCGATCGCCATGCCTCGGGCGGACCGGAACCAGGTCGAAATCATCTTCATTCCGGGGGGATAAACGCCAGCGAGAAAGGCGCCGGTCAGGAAACGGGCCAAGAGTGCTGATTCATAGGATGGTGACAACAGGAGCGCGGCGTTCGCGACGGCGGCGAGTGCGCCTGATGCCGCGAAAAGGACCCGGGCCGGAATGACATCAGCAAGGTTCAGGATCGCCGCTATGGCGGTGCCAGCGACGAAGCCCAGTTGTACCACTGTGGTGAGAAGTCCGACCTGACTCGACGACAGTGCCCATCTCAGCTGTAGGTCGCCCCCAATGGCGGTCGCAGTCATCCAAGAGGACAGAGACAGCAGCATCGCACACGATACCATGGCCAGCGCACGCCATCTCAGTGGGTCCGCATCTGCAATCCCCCTCTGATCATGCACGGTGGGTATTCGGGGGTGCTCATCTCCCCCAGTCATCTATCTGACCAGCTGCTTCGCGACGAACAGGAGGTTGGCCGGACGCTCAGCGAGGCGGCGCATGTACCATGGGAACCAAGCCGCGCCGTAGCTCACGAGTACACGGACCTTGTGACCCGTTCTGGCGAGTCGGACTTGTTCGTCACGCTGGATGCCGAACAGCATCGCGAACTCGTGCCGATCCTTCTCCAGGCCCAACTCTAAGGCGATCCGGTTCGCTTCGCCGATCATGTTCGGATCGTGCGTGCCGAAAACAGGTCTACCGGCACTTCCGCCCAGGCGTGCACGAAGGAGCGTCTGGGAAAGTTTCACGAAGTTGCGGTCGACGTCGGACTTCTTTGGGAATGCGACCTCCGGAGGCTCGTTGTACGCCCCTTTTACGACCCTGATGTCAGGCTGAAGCGGCATCAATGCCTGGAGGTCCGCCTCGGTGCGGTGGAGGTAAGACTGAATGCAGAGTCCTACGTTGCCCTGCTCTTCCTTCACAGTTCTGAAGATATCGAGCGTGCGGTCGACATACTCCGAACTCTCCATGTCGACCCAGACGAGAGACGTGGTCGATGCTGCGATCTGCCCGAGTCGCTTCCGCGCCTCGTCGACCCCGAAGTCGATCCCGATCTGCGTGGGCTTCACCGAGATCTCGACATCGAGCCCCCGCGCCTCGATCTCTTTCAGGCCGCCGACGTAGTGATCGACGACTCTGTCGGCCTCATCCAGCGATACGAGATTCTCGCCGAGTAGCGTGGTCGTAGTCGTCACGCCGTTCGCCGCAAGGGCTTTCGCCTCGACTAGGGCCGCATCGAGATCCGCCCCTGGCATGAATCGCTTCGTCGCCCTCTGAACGAAGCGGTACGTCGGAAGTTTCTTCGCCAGAAAGGGATTCGTGGATGCCCAGAGGAGTGTGTTTCGAAGCATGTGCGAAGCGTCTCAGATTTGCACGAAGCGGTACATGAGGCGGATGAGGCGGTAGGCCTGATCGGCATTGTCGGCGTTGTACTGGACCGTGAAGCCGTCGACCTTCGTCACTCCCGGAATAGACATCAAGATGTCGACATGGGTGGTCGAGGCGAAGCGCATACGGATTTCGACCGGTCCGCCGAAGTCCCACGGCTCAAACCCACCCCGGTCGAGGCGGTCGAGCGCGCGACCCACGCCATCGCGCAGCATCTCAACGACCAGCTGTGGATGAATGAGACGCGCGGAGGATGGCGACTCGGCAGTCTTAGTGGTGACCGTCTCTGATCCGAGCAGGGCCGAGAGTTCCGCCGTCGCTGCGGAATCGCCCGCAACGAAGATGACCGGGACACCTTGTGATCCGGCAAAGGCCGCGTTCATGCCGCCTTCTCCGACCTCCACACCGTTGAGCCACAGACCCTTTACAGACCCGCTTCCCGTGTGGGCGAGGAATCCATCTGGGTCGCCCGCCTTCGCATGATACCCGATGAAGACGGCGCCATCGAACGAGGCATCGAGTCCCTGGACCATACCCAAAGGCTTGATCGCTCCCTGGATGTACACCACCCGAGGGTCAAATTGAGTGTGCAGCGCATTCTGATGATCGCCGTGAGAGTCGTTCACCAGAATGGCAGCACTCGGTGAGTGGGCATAGATCGCCTCGACCACTGCGTTCACCTCGTCGGTGAGCAGCTGTCTAGCGGTACCGTAGTCCTTTCCGTTGGAGGAAGTCATCAGCGGGCTCCCGACACCACCGATCCCCTCCAGGTCCACGGAGATGAAGATCCGGGGAGATCCGTCCTGGGCCGAGAGTCCTGGCGTGCCGATCGCGACTGTCGCGATCAGGAGCCACATCCCGGCCACCCTACGCCACATCGACAAAATCGAACCGCTCCTCGAATGTCTCATCGGTCACCTCCAAAGGGTGTATAGCCGGCGGCGAGCAGCGCAGTACGATACGCGGCTACGTCTGTGTTCATGAGTTGGTCGACGTCTTCAGAGATCGAGTTCGCCGCAGTGCGCGCCTGGTCCATCATGTTACGTGTGTTCGCGGACGGGCCGTCGGGGTCACTCGCGATGCGTCCATTGGGGGATTGAACCGCCCGTATGGTGAGTCGCCCACGACAGTTGCCCTGGCACTCGGGACCCGTGAAGTGCCGCCGCATCACAGCATCGACTGCCTCGGCCAGAGCGGTCCCCTCTTCACGCAATGAGTCCGCACCGTCCTCAAGCGTCGACAGCACGAGATCGACCCCCTCGGCTGTTCTCTCGAGGGCCGCTCTCGCATCGGTGGCGACCTTCATGATCGTCTGCATTTCCTGGAATGCAGCGATCTGAGCCGCATGAGCCCTGGGCGAGATAGGATTCCGAGGGTCTGGCAGAACTTCGAAGACAGTCGAGGACGCCTCTCCATTGGCCGTCACCGTGAACGTGTAGTCTCCGGGAAGCACGGCGACCTGGCGCGGGAGCGACTCGGCGGCGTCCCCGCCGGGACGAAGATCCCACACGGTGCGCTGAATCCCCTGGCCGGAACCTGAGCCCGACCAGACGAGGTCCCCACCGCCATCCGTTACCTCGAGGCGAGCATCCGAAGAACGCTCCGTCCACCAGTTGAGAAGAGCGCCCACCGGGCGAGTCTCTGCCTGCTGCATGGCATGACCGGTCGAACGGTAGCCGATGGCCTCCGCCACGTTGGCGCGGATCGCGGGGGCAGGTCCGAACGCGTGCACCGTCCGCTCGTGGAGGTCCGGCGCATCCGCGAATTCCCGGAGAGGCCGAATGTCGTCGACGATGATGATCGCTCGGCCATGGGTCCCGAGGACCAGGTCGCCATCCCGTCGATGCACCTGCAAATCTCGGATCGGCACAGCGGGAACACCCGCCGTGAAGGGCATCCAGTTCTGGCCCCGGTCCGTGCTGACTCTCAGTCCGAACTCGGTGCCCAGGAAGAGAAGATTCGGGCTCGCCGGATCCTCTTCTACCGCGTGGACGAAGCCGTCGATTTCGTCGGTCGCGAGCGATGTCCAATTTTCGCCGTAGTCCTCGGTCACCCACACGAAGGGAGTCCAGTCACCCCGTCGGTGGTCTTCCGCGACTAAATAGGCGCGTCCCGCGACGTGCTTTGACGGTTGAACATCGGGCACCCAGATCCCTTCGGGGAGGCCCGGGACGTTCTCACGGACGTTCGTCCAGCTTGCCCCACCGTCGCGGGTGACCTGGACGTTGCCATCATCGGTCCCGACCCAGATGAGATCGTCTTCCAGGTGGCTGGGGCCAACGGAAATGATGGTCGTGTGCATTTCCGCACCTGATGCATCGAAGGTCAGGCCCCCGCTCAGATAAGCACCCTGCTTTTCAACGTCGTTCGTGGTCAGGTCCGGGGAGATAATTTCCCAGCTTCGACCTTGGTCCACAGTCCGGTGCAGGAACTGGCTACCCAAGTACGTCGTACCCGGCGACTGCGGATCCCACGTAAGCCCGGCGTTCCAGTTGAAACGAAGCGGCACTCCGTCAGGGTGGATCGGCTGAATGCTTCGCCGCGCACCCGTGAGCTTGTCGAAGTGCTGGAGGTTTCCACCCTGCGACATCGAATAACCGTATCGCTCGGGGTCCGCACGGTCCGGCATCACGCTGAATCCGTCACCACTCCCGACCCGGGTCCAATGCGCGTTGAGGATGCCCTTGTTCTCCCAGACCGTGGACGGCCCGAACCAGGACCCGTTGTCCTGTAGTCCACCGTAGACATTGAACGGCACAGCATCGTCCAGCTCGATATGGTAGAACTGGGCAAGGCCAAGGTTCTCTACAAACCGCCACTTGTCGCCTCGGTCGTAGGTGAAAGCGATTCCTCCGTCCTCGCCAAGAATCATCCGCCGCGGGTCGTCAGGATCGATCCAGAGCTCATGGATATCCCCATGGATGATCCCACTCGGGACCACGGTGCTCCACGTACGACCCTGGTCTTCGCTGACCTGCACCGCCGAATGCAACGAGTAGATCCGGTTTTCGTTCAACGGGTCCACCCGGATATCTGCGTAGTAGAACGGGCGTGGAACGATGCCTGGATCGTCATTGATCGTCGTCCAGCTTCGTCCTCCGTCATCCGACCGTATGAGCTCGGAGCGGGCAGCCTCCACGACCGCATACACGACGTCCGGATTCGAGGCCGACACGGCCACTCCTATGCGACCCAGTTCCCCGGGAGGCATCCCATCGGCTTCGGTGAGTCGCCGCCAGGAATCACCACCGTCGTAAGTGACGTAGAGGCCAGATCCCACGCCGCCGGACGTCAAGAACCATGGGTCACGACGGAACTCCCACATCGCCGCGAAAATCTTGTCCGGGTTCGTCGGGTCCATGACCATATCGGCCACACCAGTGCGTTCGTTCTCCCACAACACCCGCTCCCAGCTCTCGCCACCGTCACGAGTCCGGTAGACGCCACGTTCCTGACCGTCAGACCAGGCCGGGCCGAGCACTCCCACGTAAACCACCTCTGGGTCAGTCGGGTGTGTCAACACGCGGTGGATTCGCTCCGAGTCTCCGAAGCCCATGTCCCGCCAAGTGCGACCGCCATCTACAGACTTGAAGAGGCCCCTTCCGACGCCGGCACTGTTTCGCGGATTACCCTCTCCGGTCCCGACCCACACGATGTCAGGATTTGGTTGGAAAACCGCGATATGGCCCACCCCGAGGGCGGGTTGTTCGTCGAACACGGGATCCCAGGTGAGTCCGCCATCCGTCGATTTGAATACCCCACCCGTTGCGGCACCTACGTAGATCACGCTGCGATCGGAGAGGACGACTTCCACGTCGGACACACGCCCGCTCATGCCCGCAGGGCCAATCTCACGAGCCTGCATTGCAGCGAATGGCGGCTTGTGATCCTGAGCCGAGGCGGGCGCAGCTGCGGCGCATGCGGTGATCAGCGTCGCGGCGCGGAGGAACCTCATCTTGTACTCCTGTCGTGATCCGTTGGGCGGTTCGAAACGAGGGCGTGAAACTGTCGCCGTCCCCGGCTGGAAGCCAGACACACGGATCCGAGCCAGACCCTTAGAAAGACAGTGTGATTCGGAAGTGCGCGGTCATGTACCGGAAGGCCAGTTCCTCACCGGTCGGCAGACTTGCATGGACGGCAGAGAAGGTTGCGACCGGTGAAATCAAGATCATGCACGCTGCTCAGACATCGACCTCGACCTCGCCACCCAACAGCTCGAGCGCCAGGCCGGCTTCCAGAGCGGATAGCGCAGGTGTAGACCACACGGCCCCCAGTACGGCGGTCCGACGGGAGAGCGTTCGCACGAGCGGGCTCTTGTTGGGCCGAAGGGAATCATGGGACGCCGAATGCTATCGCCGACCCTCGACCCCGCCAATCGACCGGTTGCACCACCCACGGAAGCAGTCCATCATGGCGCTCGCTTCCATCGGCCCAGACTAAATTCCCATGACGAATCCCCTGCACCGTACAGCCGCACGCACGCACGCATTCACCGAGTCGGTAATCCGAGAGATGACGAGAGTGGCGCGAGAACACGACGCTGTGAATCTAGCCCAGGGCTTTCCGGACTTTCCTGCGCCAGACCTGCTTAAGGAGGCGGCGTGCAAGGCGATTCGGGAAGATGTGAACCAATACGCCATCACCTGGGGGGCGCCCAACATGCGTCATGCGCTCGCGCGGAAGTACAGCGAGCACTACGGCATGGAGGTCGATACGGAACGTGAAATCACGATCACCTGCGGAGGCACGGAGGCGATGGCGGCCGTCATGCTCGCCGTCGTCGACCCCGGTGAGGAGGTCATCGTCTTCGAGCCGTTCTACGAGAACTACGGCCCTGATGCCATTCTTTGCCAAGCGAAGCCAGTCTTTGTCACACTGGAGGGGCCGGAGTACCGCTTGGAGAAGGCGATGCTGGACGAGGTTGTCACCGCGAAGACGAGAGCCATCGTCATCAACACGCCGAACAACCCGACGGGGCGTGTCTTCTCCCGCGCGGAGCTGCAGGCGATCGCCGATGTGTGCATCGAGCACGACATCATCGCGATCACAGATGAGATCTATGAGCATATCTACTACGAAGGAGAGCACCTTCCACTGGCCACCTTCGATGGGATGCGCGATCGCACTATCACGATCTCAGGCCTCTCCAAGACGTTCAGTGTGACGGGGTGGCGGATCGGAACAGTCATCGCGCCCCCGGCCCTTACTCACGCGATTCGGAAGGTCCATGACTTCCTCACTGTTGGGGCACCCGCGCCTCTTCAAGAAGCCTGCGCAGTGGGGTTGAACGAGCTCGGCCCGGAGTACTACTCGGACATGGTGGCCGGGTACAAGGCTCGCGGCGAGGTGCTGGTGCCCGCGCTCAAGGATGCCGGATTCAAGTGCTCATATCCACAGGGTGCCTATTATGTTCTCGCGGACTTCAGCGATCTGTCGGACGAAGACTCCATGACGTTCGGAAAACGCCTGACCGCGGAAGCGGGGGTGGCCCCGGTTCCGGGCGGAAGCTTCTTCAGTGTTCCTGAGCGGGGCCATTCGCTGGTGCGCTTTGTCTTTTGCAAGCAGATCGAGACGCTTCAGGAGGCGGGTGAGCGACTGCGTGCCTTCGCGTCACGCGGATAGATCCAATGCCAGATCCACCCACGTTCGAGGTAGAGGCTGAAGCTACGGTCTTCGGGTTTAACCCGACTCCGCTGCATGCGGTAATTACACCTCGCTCGCACTCATGGAGAGTCGGAGGAGCCGCCAGAACCATCGGCGTTTCGATCATTCTCGCGCCCGTAGTAGCTATCTTTCCCCCGCACGCGGTCTGGCCCATCGGAGCCCTGCTGACGGGCGGAGTGCTAGCCCGGAAGCGGTATGTCGAACGGTTCACGCTAGAGACCGTGAAAGGAAGCTGCCCGAAGTGCGGCGACGCTCTTACGACCCAGTCGACGATGCTCCGCACACCCCATGAGTTGCCATGCGATGGCTGTCACCACGCTTCGATTCTGCGCCTTCCCGACGGTACGCTGGAGGCGAACGCCGCGGACTGAGCCTCTTCTACTCCGGCGCCTCGCGCAGTACTGGAAGCGGTGGTCGGCGAAGCAGATCACGCGACCCGACCAGGCCGGTCAGGACGGTGAGTGAAACCACCACCAGCCAGATGACCCCGACTGAGCCGAGACGGACTGTATAGTCGATCTCAAATACCTGCGGAACGACGATTGCCGAGGCGCCGATGGCGAGGAGTAACCCGCTTGCCGTCGCTATCGAACCCAGAGCGAGGTACTCCGCAAACAGGACGGTCATGACCTGATTGCGCCGAGCGCCGAGCGTTTTCAGCAGTGCTCCTTCTCGGAGTCGCTGCATCCGTGATGTAGCCAGGGCCCCGGTTAGCACGATGATCCCGGCGAGCGCACTGAATCCGCCCAGGAACGCGACAGCTTGTCGCACCCGCGAGAGGACCGACTCGATCGCCTCCTGAACCCGGGAAAAATCCAGCGCCGATACATTCGGGAAGACCCCCACTAGGTCCCGCTGCACACGCGCTCGCTCTTCGTCACTCGGAATTCGTGCCACCAAGAGAATGTTCTGTGGCGCATCGTCGAGCACACCCGGCTCAAAGATCGCAAAGAAATTCGGCTCCAGTCGGCCCCAATCTACGCGCCGCAAACTTGTGATCACGGTTTCGATCTGGGTGCCTGAAATATCCCAACCGATGGTGTCACCAAGGCCCACTCGAAGGCTCTCTGCCACGTCCTGCTCGATGGAGACCCGCGGGAGTCTCCCGTAGTCAACGCGCGTCCCATCCTCTGTGCCTGGCGTGCCATCCCACCACTGTCCGGAAATGAGGGTCTCGGCACGGCCTAGGGTGGCGCGGTAGGTATTTCGATATTCGCGCCGGACCGCCCATGCATCTGGCCGCTGCTCCGGGTCCGGGTTCGCCCGCAGTGAGTCCACTGAAATGCGGTTGATCTGAGCCACCCGTCCGGTCACCAGCGGAGAGACGTCGGCCTGCGCGTCCTCGCCCACGAGCTCCAGGATTCCGGCAAGCTGATCGGTCTGGATGTCGAAGAGGAGCAGGTTCGGCTGTCCATCTCCGGCTGACATCGTCAGGTCGTCTCTCAGGCTCGCTTCGACTTGCACGATCATACCGATGACAAAGGCACCAAGGCCAAGCGCGAGCGTCACGGAGACTGTCTGGTTCTGGGGCCGAAAAAGGTTTGAGACCCCCTGACGAACAGGATAGGATGCGCGCGCAGGAAAGAAGCGCCGGGTCAGGTGAGTCAAGCCCAGGCCCACTGCTGCGATCGTGCCTCCTGCCACGGCCAGCCCCAGAGCGAAGCCAATGCCTATCTCAGGCTCAGGGGCCTCTAGGGCGCACAACAGGAGTACGCTCGCGGCAACAATCAGGTACGAGGCCAGACGCGGCAGATCGAATCGTCGTCGTCGTGCCTCGAAGTCCTGTCGGATGGCCGCGAGCGGTGCCACATCGCGCACCTGTAGAAGTGGGATCAGCGCGAAGACAACAGCGACCCACACCCCGATGCCAAGGCCCGCCGCGATGGAAGGGAGAGACAGACGCGTGTTCACGTCTACCGGCAAGACGCCGGCCAGGACGATCGGCATGACCTCCTGAAGCACGACCCCAAGTACCACACCACCCGAGGCTCCGAGCAGACCGAGCCACGCGGCCTGAATCAGGTACGCGAGAAACGCAGTGCTCTGCCCTGCACCGATGCAGCGAAGGACTGCGATCCCCGGTCGTCGCTCGCGGATATACACGTGAATCGCGCTCGCGACGCCCACACCCCCAAGGAGAAGGGCCGCGAGTCCTACGAGAGCGAGGAATCTCCCAAGGAACCGAACGCCATTCGCCAGGCTTTGTGCCTGTTCTTCGGCGAGGCGATAGCTCACACCAGATGCCCGCAGCACCTCACCGTATCGGTCCCGCAGACCGCCTCTTTCATTCTGGTCGGGGAGCCGCAGGTAGACCTCGTAGCGTGCCAAACTGCCGAAGCCGATGAGGCCAGCTCGCTCCATGGACTCTTGCGAGATGTGAATACGTGGGCCGATGGCGGCCTGAAAAGCGACGTCAGTCGGGAGGTCGTCGACGGTGCCCGCGATCACGAGACGCACCGTCCCGACGACCAGCGAGTCCCCAATCGAGACCCTGAGTTGCGTCAGCACAGCAGGATCCACGAGAACCTTGCCGGGCTCCAGGTGCGCGCCCCAGACACCGGCAGGTTCCGTCGCGACGTCGCCGTAGTACGGATACCCCTGGTCAAGCGCACGGACCTGAAGAAGGCGCACGACATCACTGGTGGGCGCCAGGATCATCGACGAGGCCGTCGTGACCCGAGCCGACTCCACTCCTTCGTCACGGAGGGAGTCGATAACAGCCTGAATCTCCGGTCCGATCGGCTTGTCATCCGCGAAGCGAGCGTTCGCCCCCATAAGGACGTCCGCCTCCTCCTGAACCGACCGGGAAAAGTCGTCGCGGAATGAATGAATCGAAACGAGCGCAGCGACGCCCAGCGTGATCGAGGCCATGTAGACGCCGACACGACGAAACCCGTATCGACTCTCCCGCAAAGCCAACTTCAGGGCGAACCCTGGGCGAAGAGGTGCCCTCACAGGGGCCCGGAGTCGGTCCCGGGTCGGTCAGAAGCGACCCGGCCACCGGCGAGACCCACGACGCGGTGTGCTCGCTCAGCGAGGCTGAGGTCATGCGTCACCAGCACAAGAGTGGTGTAAGCCTCGCGATTCAGCTCTTCGAGCATCTCAACGATGGAAGCGCCCGTCTCGCGATCCAGATTCCCGGTTGGTTCATCGGCGAAGAGAATCTTCGGGCGATTCGCAAAAGCTCGGGCGAGCGCGACACGTTGTTGTTCTCCGCCCGAGAGCTGAGCCGGATAGTGGTCGAGCCGGTCACCAAGTCCGACTCTTTCGAGCAGCGCCTCAGCGCCCCCCCGGGCAGACCTGCCCTCACCGCGGAGTTCGAGGGGGACGAGCACGTTCTCGAGTGCAGTAAGCGTTGGCAGTAGATGGAAGGTCTGGAAGACAAAGCCGACGTTCTGCGACCGAAATTCAGCGCGCCCGTCCTCTGTCAGGCTGAACATGTCGACCCCATCGAGAACGACCCGGCCCCCGCTCGGCTCGTCGAGTCCTGCGAGCAGGCCAAGTAATGTCGTCTTCCCGCTACCAGACGGCCCCACCACCGAAACGAACGACTCTGCCTCGATCTGGAGATCTAGTGAACGCAGTACGGGTAGAGGTCTGCCGCCGCTGGTGTAGGTTTTCTCAAGTCCCTCGGCAACGATCATCATGAAAAGCGCTCTCTACTCCATTCTGGCACTGTCGCTCGCCGCATGCACGGCGACGGATACGGTACCGTCTTCGGGCGAACCCGGGCTCGATTCCGCTATGGTGGTCGACCCTTCGACGATGGTTCCATCGGATGATCGCCCGACCGTCGTCTTCCTTGGCACCAGCCTCACTGCGGGCCTTGGCCTGGAGCGCGCCGCCGACACCTACGTTTCCGTACTCGCCGCGATGGCAGACTCTGCAGGAAAGCCATTTCGAGCGCTAAATGCAGGCGTGTCCGGAGAGACGAGCGCAGGAGGGTTGAGGCGACTCGACTGGATATTGCGAGAGCCATTTGACGTCCTGTTCCTCGAGCTCGGTGCCAACGATGGACTTCGAGGGCAGGACCCGCGTGCCCTGGCGTCGAATCTGACCGGGATCATTCGGAGGACTCGCACCCGTTACCCTGATGTACGCGTGGTCGTCGCTGGCATGGAGGCTCCACCCAATCTGGGCGACCTCTACACTTCGGCTTTCCGCAGTGTGTTCCGTGCTGTTGCCGAGTCAGAGGAGACTGATCTCATCCCATTCCTGCTCGATGGCGTGGCTGGCATCCCGGAACTCAACCAGGCGGACCGAATTCATCCGACGACCGAAGGACACAGGCGCACCGCGGCGAATGCGTGGCCAGTGCTCGAGGCCGTTCTAGACGGTGTGGAGAAAGAGGGAGCATGATCAAACGACTGTTCGTGGGCGTCTTCGGAGGACTCTTCGGGCCCGGCACCATCGTCCTTGGCGGTATTTCGATTTTGCTCTGTACTCTCCTCGTCGTCGGATTCTTCCTGCCGACGAATTGGTCGGCGAGTGTGGAGACGCGGCTGGACGCCACTCCCGGCGAGGTCCTCCTCTTCATGGACTCACCAGAGGGCTGGCTACTCTGGACCGCCTGGCCGGACTCTACCACGCGAACCGGACCGCAACGTGGAGCCGGGACTGCCATCGTCTGGGACGATCCAGAGCTTGGTGCTGGCACCTTCCACATCGATGGAGTGTCCGAGCGAGGCGTGACCTACTCAGTCGAGGTCGCGGGCGCCGGTGACGTAGTCATGCGAACCAGTGGGACAGTCGAATTGACGACTGACGGCGCGGTAACAGTGGTGGCTTGGCGTGAAAGGGGTGATCTGGGCAGAAACCCACTCATGGGTTATTGGGCAATGGTTATGGAGCGTGCCCAGAGTCGGGAGATGGCAAAGAGCCTCACCCAGCTGGCGTCCGTAGTAGCCAAGTCCGACGGACCACCTGCTGGAGACGAGGACCCACGAGAAACGCCCGCTGACTCTTCGTCGACGGGCGCTTCCTGATCTACCGCGGGAGACGGAACCCTCCGCCCTCTATGACGACCGGTTTCGGGCCCAGTCGATGAGGTCCCGATTCGTGCTGGTCTTCTTCATTGCGCCCAGGAGATCAACCATCGCCTCCGTGGGGCCCATTCCAGCCAGCTGACGCCGCATCGCGTGAGAAACCCAGAGTTGATCGTCGTCGAGAAGGAGTTCTTCTTTCCGAGTCGCCGACCCAACGAGATCGATCGCCGGGTAGATACGCCTGTCGGCGAGATCCCTCGACAGCACCAATTCGCTGTTCCCGGTCCCTTTGAATTCCTCGAAGATCACCTGGTCCATGCGTGATCCTGTATCTACGAGCGCAGTTCCGATGATCGTCAAAGAACCACCGCCCTGGCTGGCGGCGATCTTCCGAGCGCTGCCTAGGAATCGCTTCGGTTTCTCGAGGGCGTTGGAGTCGAGACCACCTGACATCGTCCGCCCACTACCACCCTTGAGTGAGTTATAGGCTCGAGCCATACGGGTGATCGAGTCGAGAATGATGACGACATCTTCGCCCTGCTCCACCCGTCGGCGAGCACGTTCCAATGTCATCTCAGTGACCTGGACGTGACGCTCCGGAGGCCGGTCGAAGGTCGAAGCGATGACCTCACCGAACCCGCACTGCTCCATCTCCGTGACTTCCTCAGGACGTTCGTCCACGAGAAGAATCATGAGATGACACTCGGGATTGTTCTTGACGATCCCCTCTGCGACAGCCTGCATGACCATAGTCTTACCGGCCTTCGCAGGAGCGACGATCATGGCTCGCTGCCCCTTTCCGAATGGGCAGAAGAGGTCGATGACCCGGTTGGTGAACTCGGGCTCACCGCGCCAGGTGCGTCCGCACTCCAGAATCAACTGTTCGTCCGGGTGCGTTGCACTCAGGCGGCCAAACTCAGGTCGTCGGGCAGCTTCCTCAGGCGGACGGTCGTTCACCAGCGCGACGTGTGCGAGGGGCGGACTCTTGCCTGCCCGCACGGATGCCGCGACAACACCCATGAGTTCGTCGCCGATCCTCAGACCAAACTTCTGAATGACTCGCGGCGGCACATAGATATCGTCATCACTGGGGGCGTAGCCGTAATCGCGACGGCGAACGAATCCAGAACCGGATCCTAGGACCTCGAGCAACCCGAGTGGACGGGAAAGCGCCATCAGCTCGTCGGGATCTTCGGGAAGGCCCGCCATGAGCTCGGTGTCCGACGGTCCTCCGCCGTCCACGCCACGGCCGCCACCGCCGCCACCGCCACCCTCACCGCCCTTACGGCGGCGGCCTCGACGGCGGCGCTTGTTCCGTCGAGGACGATCGCCGGCCTTGGCGGATTGATTGCCGCGACCGCGTCCCCCGGAGGAGCCACCGTCAGCTGACGCACTTTCTGTGGATGAGTTTTCCGCGGGGGCAGCAGCTTCGGAAGGCGCTGAATCAGCCGGCGGAGATTCTTTTTTTTGTGCTTCTGGTGTGTCTGACACGTATACAGCCAAAGGGACGGACTGCGTCAGTTGAGCCCGAATGACTCATCGGCGCCCGTCAGTAGATGAATCCACGCTAGCTACTTCTCGCGGACTGTCCCATCAGCGGGCCGACTGGCCGCGCCGCTGCCGACCGCGATTCGCGCGTCGGCTGAACACAAGCAATGTTGGACGAAGTTCCCTGCGGATCAAGTCACAATTACTTGGAGCTGTTCGATGCATCGTACTCGGACCACCCGTCGCGGCTTTCTGGGAGCCCTTGCGGCGGCCGGCGCCGGAGCCCCGCTGCTGGCGCGTGCAGAGGCCATCGAGGCCGCTGTCCTCGACGATGGGCAGGCCTCCGGCTCCACAGTCTTTGACGCCGACGGTCGCCTATCCATCCGGAGGCTTCGCGAGCAGTACCTGCTCTCGGGTGACCTCATTTACCTGAACCACGCATCGATCGGCACCGTCCCTGCGGCAGTACATCGTGCCCACGCCGGATACCTCGAACTGTGCGAGTCCTTCCCGTCGCTATACGTCTGGGGATCCGTCTGGAGGGACGTCACGGAGACGACCCGAGGCCTCGCTGCAGATCTTCTTGGATGTGAGGCAGATGACCTCGCGATCACCCACAATACAACGGAGGGCTTCAACGTCCTGGCCCACGGTCTCCCTCTGGTCAGTGGTGACGAGGTTCTCTTCAGCTCGCTGAATCATCCAGGGGCTTCGGTGGCGTGGCGTGGCGTGGCTGCCCGCCGGGGCTTCACGGTACGGGACTTCGATTTCCCCATCCTGCGCGGTGAGGAGATGACGGTCGAAGAGGTCGTCGACCTGCACATGGCGGCGATTCGGCCAAAAACCAGAGCTTTGGTGGTGCCGCACGTCGACAACTCAATTGGACTGACCCACCCTCTGAAGGAGATCGCGGAGGCTGCGCGAGCGCGTGGGGTCGAGTTCATACTCGTGGATGGAGCCCAGTCCGCCGGAATGATCCCCGTGGATCTGGGTTCTGCCGGGGTCGATGCCTACGCCATGAGCCCACACAAATGGATTCAGGCTCCCAAGGGCACAGGACTCTTCTGGGTGGCGCCAAGCCTGCGGGACCGACTTCCGAGAATGTGGTACCGGACCGCAGGAGAACGCATCAGGGGCTCGGCGAGGAAATACGAAGATTATTCAACTCGTGCCTGGCCTGCCGTCGTGGCCCTTGGAGACGCACTCGCCTTCCAGGCCTCGATCGGCGCTGACGAGAAACAGCGCCGCTACCGGGCCTTATGGAGTCAGGTGTACGAGCGGACTCAGGCGGATCGGGCGCTGGCCTGGCGTTCGCCGGTGGATCCGGAGTTGAGGTCTGTGATTATGGCGGTGGAAGTCCGCGGTGCGGCCGCGCCAGAGGTGGGGAGTGCGCTATTGGAAGGTCACGGGGCTGTGGTTCGATCCTTCGGCGGGCCGCTGAACACGCTGCGCGTCTCGCCGAACGTGATGACCGAAGATGTTGACATCACACGATTCCTGGACGCTGCCGCGGCTCAGGGAAGCTAGGTTGCCGAGTGTCCCATTACCCGCTCCTGTGTCCAGGAATCGGGACATTCACCCACCTCCCACACCTAATGACATGTATCCCGTAACTCCCTGCCATACAGCGTTTTGTGCCACACGCAACCCCTTGGCACGCCACGTGCATTATTCTCGGGTAGATTCCAGCGAAGGAGGACACGGTGGGTAGGACAGCCCGACTAACCGCAATTATGGCCTTGATGGCGGCCTTCATTTCACTCTCGGCGAGCGCGCAAGTCAGCGTTGATTTTTCGCTTCCCGCAGGCACCCTGTTCACCGGGGTGTCCTTCGGAGTTGCTGGCCCAGTTCACGCAACCTCCTCGGTCTTCTTCGGTGCACCGTATGGTGAAGCGAACGGGCCCAAATACGGTGTGTACGGAAGCCCCAACTCCTACGGGAGCTGCTGGGACGCGTACTACATGTATTACGACCACTGCGTGGTGCAGACTTCCTATGCGCCCGTCTACTACTCGTACGGCGGCTGGGCCCGAAGCTGGTACGGCCATGCCGGCTACTACAGTCCCGGTTATTACCAGCCCAGTTACTACGCGTATGTCTCGGACCCGTGGGGTCCACGTTGGGGGCCGTTCTGGGCCTACGATCCGTGGGACTCGTACTGGAATAGCTATTGGGATGGCTCCTATGCAGGCTCCTGGTACGGCGGACGTTCCTCTTACGCAGCCACATACCATGTGCCTGCCTACTACCCGAATAGCGCTACGTACTACGCAGGGAACACTCAGTACAAGGACAGCCCGGGCACTGGCACTACAGGCCGGACCGCTCGGCACCGCACTCCCACCGCTTCACCGACCGCACCTTCCCGCACCTCAGTGGCTGCCGCGGCAAAGGCTCGCCCGCGTAGCACCACTTCAGTGAACCGGCGTGCGCCAGAAGTCGATGGCCCGGCAGGGGCCGCTCGCTCCGGGTCCGGTGCGCGATCTGCGACAGCTGGTGTGGGTTTGTCCAGGTCCGGTGGCCGCACCGGAGTGTCCGGTACCGGAACGACCGCTGGTGATCGGGCAGTTCGCACTCCAACCGTAGGCAGAAAGCCGCTTTCCGTCGCCCGGAGCAATCGCGGTGGTCCCGGCAGCCGTCCGTCAGCCGGCCTACCCCGTCGCGTGCCGACTTCAGATGGCGATGCGCGGAGCACATCAGGCACGCGAGGAAACGCGTCCAGAACCACCGGTGCCGGTAAAGGCGTCGCGCGCGCTCGTGGGACACGTGGCGGATCGCGCCCGATCTTGAATCGGCGCCCACCTGCGTCCCAGTCGGGTCAGGCCGCCCGGGCTGGATCATCGACGACCCGTTCCGGGGCGGCGGCGCGGACCACCCCTGTCCGAGAACAGGCTTCCCCGCGAGCGGGGACTTCCAGCACTCGCCCGGCTCGTGCGGGGGCCACGCCGAGCCGGGCGCCTAGCCGCACAAGGTCGTCCCCCAGGTCCAGGTCGACCCGGGCAACGACAACACGCGCTCCAGGTGCTCAGTCTGCGCCCGCTCGCGGCAGCCGTGCACGTCAGACTCCGAGCCGGCGTCCCACCCGTGTGCGCACCGTCCCCTCTCGCGGCGCGCGGAGCACACCGACCCGAGCTGCAGCCCCCAGCTCAGTTGGGAACGCTCGCTCGGCGCCCTCTAGGGCCCCTTCAGCACGCCGCACAAGCGGCTCTCCAACTGCGCGCGCGGCACCGTCCCGGCCGGCTACGGCTCCTCGGGTGGCTGCCCGCGGCGGGGGGATCGACTCGGCGTCGCAATAACCACTAGACGCCGGTCAGCGCACCCGGCTCCCGGCGACCCAGACACCGACACAGGGATTTGCGCCGACCCAGTAAGTGAGTTCTACCGGACTCTCGATGCTCCAGGCCGCAAGGTCTGCACGCATTCCAATTTCGAGCGCCCCTCGGTCTTGGTAACCAAGAACCGGCGCCGCATTTCGAGTCATCCCGATAAGCGTCTCCTCGGGAGTCAGACCAAACAGGACACTCGCCATGTTCATGGCTAGAAGAGGCGAGGCCAATGGAGACGACCCTGGGTTCAGGTCGGTGGCTACGACTATGGGCACCCCATGCTCGCGAAATGTCGAGACGGGTGGCTTTTGCGTCTCACCCAGGTAGTAAAAAGCGCCCGGGAGAAGGACCGCTGCCGTCCCAGACGCGGCCATAGACCGCGCGCCGGGGCCTGACGCGTATTCGAGGTGATCTGCCGATCGGGCACCCAGGCGCGCCGCCAGTGCAGCTCCGCCCGAGTCAGACAGTTGGTCCGCATGGAGGCGAACACCCATCCCTAGATCAGCCCCCGTTTCGAGCACCCGGGCGCACTCTGTAGAGTTGAAAGCGATCCCCTCGCAGAACGCGTCCACCCCGTCAGCCAGACCCGCACGAGCTGCCTCAGGGATCATCTCCTTACAGATCAGGTCGAGGTATCCCTCCCGATCGTAACGAAACTCCGGAGGAAGCGCGTGCGCAGCGAGCAATGTCGTCGAGACGGATACGCCTTGATCCGCCCCGGCGGTTTTTGCGGCGCGGAGCATTCGCAGCTCACTCTCGAGATCCAGCCCATAGCCGGACTTGATCTCGACACTCGTGCAGCCACTGTCGACCAGCCACCCGAGCCTGCGAGCCCCCGATGAGGCCAGTTCGCTGTCGCTGGCGCCCCTGGTGGCTGAAACTGAGGAGAGGATGCCGCCACCCGCTCGGGCGATTTCTTCGTAAGTTGCGCCGCCCAGCCTCTGTTCGAACTCGCTCGCCCGGTTGCCACCGAATACCAAATGCGTGTGCGCATCGATCAGGCCCGGCGTCAGCCACCCTCCACCCAAATCGAGCACCTCGTGTGCATCGGCGGCGATACCCTCAGGAGCGGCACTCTCAGATCCGATCCAAGAAATGCGTCCACCACTCACCGCCAGGAGGCCGTTCCGGATCGTCCCGTATGGCTCCGCCGACCCAGCTGACATTGTCGCAATGTGGCAGTTCTTGACCACGAGCTCGCTGCTGACCAAATACCCTCCTCGTTGACGCCGCGTCCGCCCTGAATCTACACTCGCTCGACATGTCCGACCTTTTTTTCGATACTGCGTTCCTTTCGGGGAGCTGGGCCCACGATGTACGCCTCACGGTGGACAGCGGTGGGTGGATTACGTCGGTTGAGTCCGAAACGACTCCCCGGGGCGCCCGGCACTTTCGAGGTATCGCTGTCCCGGGGGTTCCCAACGTCCATTCCCACGTCTTTCAGCGGGCGATGGCCGGGCTGGCAGAGCGCGGGTCTCCATCAGGCGATTCCTTCTGGTCCTGGCGGGAGCGAATGTACGGCTTCCTTCGCACACTCGACCCGGATGCAGTCGAGGTAATCGCAGGCCAGTTGTTCTCCGAACTCCTGCGGCATGGCTTCACGTCCGTGGCCGAGTTCCACTACCTCAGAAACGACGTCCTCGGCCACGCTTATGCCGATCCGGTAGAGATGGGGCGCCGTATTTTGGCGGCAGCGGAACGTGCGGGGATGGGCATCACGATGTTGCCGACCGTCTATCGAACGTCAGACTTCGGCGGCGCGGAAGCGCAGGTCAGCCAGCGCAGATTTGTGGCATCCGTGGAGGACCTGCTCGGCGATATAGCGGTTCTCGGGGCTGGCGCGAGCGCCGGCACGACTCGGATCGGTCTAGCCCTTCATTCGCTGCGGGCGGTCCCGCCCAAAGCATTAACCGTCGCAGTCGAGGCTGCACGCAGCATGGACCCGGAGCTTCCCGTACACATCCACGTGGCGGAGCAGCAGAAAGAGGTCGAACGATGCCTCGAATGGTCGGGCGCCCGGCCGGTTCAGTGGCTTCTCGATAACGCGCCGGTTGATCGGCACTGGTGCCTGATTCACGCGACCCATCTGGATGCTTCCGAGGTAGCGGGGATCGGCGCTTCGGGAGCCGTGGTCGGCCTCTGTCCGACGACGGAGGCGAATCTGGGCGACGGCATTTTTCCATTCACAGACTTTGAGCACGCGCGGGGTTCCTGGGGAATCGGGACGGATTCCCACATCGGACGCAGTCCTGTGGGTGAACTCCGGACTCTCGAATATGGGCAGCGATTGACGCTCCAGAGCCGAAACGTGGCGGCTGGCCCCTACCACCGATCGACCGGGCGATCGCTTCTGGAGTCTGCGTGGAACGGTGGCGCTGCCGCATGTGGGCGAAGAATCGGACAGATCGCCCCAGGCTTCCGGGCGGACGCGGTCGTGCTGGACCCGAACCACCCGTCGCTGTGCGGCCGTTCAGGAGACGACGTCCTCGATTCCTGGGTCTTTTCCGGGGATGCCACCCCTGTGTCCGACGTCATCGTCGGGGGGCGTCAGGTGGTAGAGGCGGGACGTCACGTCCTCTCCACAGAATTGTCTAAAAGGTACCGGAGCGTGGCTCATGCCTTGGTGGGAGACAACCCGCAGCTGGCCCTGAATCTGGACGAGTAGAGCTAGATCTCTCGTCTCATCGGTATCCGGATGCCCTCTCGCTCCGCTGTCGCTTCGGCAATCGCGTATCCGGCGTCGACGTGCCGCATGACACCGGTTCCCGGATCGTTCGTCAGTACCCGCTCGAGGCGAACGCCCATCTCAGGTGTCCCATCGGCCACGATGACCTGCCCTGCATGCAATGAATTGCCGATCCCGACTCCACCACCGTGGTGGAAAGAGACCCAACTCGCCCCGGACGCCGTATTCAGCAGCGCGTTAAGAATGGGCCAGTCGGCTACGGCATCGGATCCGTCCTTCATGGCTTCGGTTTCACGGTTGGGTGATGCGACCGAGCCGGTATCGAGGTGATCTCGTCCGATCACGATCGGGGCGCTCACCTCACCACTCGCGACGAGGTCATTCAAGGCGAGGCCGAACCGGGCTCGCGCACCCTGTCCCAGCCAGCAGATCCGGGACGGGAGTCCTTGGAACGCCACACGCTCCTGCGCCAACCTAATCCAGCGGCAGAGGTGTTCATCCTCGGGGAACATCTCCAGGACCAGCTCATCGGTCCGGTGGATGTCTTTCGGGTCGCCGGACAGTGCCACCCAACGGAAGGGGCCCTTCCCTTCGCAAAACAGATCCCGAATATAGGCCGGAACGAAGCCAGGATAGGAAAACGCCTCGGTGAACCCCGCGTCCTTTGCGTACCCACGCAGATTGTTGCCATAATCCACCGCAACCGCGCCGGCGTTCTGCATGTCGACGATCGCCTCACAATGAATTCTCATCGACTTCATCGACTGCCTCAAGTACTCCTCGGCGTCGGACTCGCGCAGCACCGCGGCCTGCCCGACACCCATGCCGGCGGGGACGTATCCGTGCACCGGGTCATGAGCGGACGTCTGATCCGTCACGATATCCGGTGTGACGCCCCTCCGAACGAGCTCCGGGAGTACGTCGGCACAGTTCCCGACCAGTCCGATGGATAGCGCCTCGCCCGCTGTGGTGGCCTCGTTTACCCAGCGGAGTGCCTCTTCGAGGTCATGTGTCATGCGATCGCAGTAACGGGTATCAAGCCTGCGCTGGATACGGGTCGGATCGACCTCGACGCAGAGCATGACCCCTTGGTTCATCGTCGTGGCGAGAGGCTGGGCGCCGCCCATGCCCCCCATACCCCCGGTGAGGATCCACTTACCCTTCAAAGAACCGTCGAAATGCTTGTCGGCCATCGCACCGAACGTCTCGTACGTCCCCTGTAGAATCCCTTGGGTGCCTATGTAGATCCAGGACCCGGCCGTCATCTGTCCGTACATCATCAGGCCCTTCCGCTCGAGCTCTCGGAAGTGCTCCCACGTGGCCCAGCGACCTACCAGGTTGGAGTTCGCAATGAGCACGCGAGGCGCATGTTCGTGCGTCCGAAAGATCCCCACGGGCTTCCCCGACTGCACCAAGAGTGTCTCGTCGTTCTCGAGGTCGCGAAGGGATTCGACGATGGTATCGAATGCCGCCCAACTTCGGGCAGCACGACCTGTCCCGCCGTATACAATTAGTTGGTCCGGGTGCTCGGCCACATCCGGGTCGAGGTTATTCATCAGCATCCGCAGCGCAGCCTCCTGCGCCCATCCCTTGCAACTCAGTTCGTTGCCATGCGGCGCGCGCACGGTGCGTGGATCACTCTTCGTATCTGATGTCATACCAGTTCCTCAGCGATACCGGAGAAGGTCCCCGCTCTGACGGCCGATGTGAGCGCATCCAGATCGGGGCCTAACATGCGATCCCCATTCAGACGGTCCACTTGAGCTCGTACGCGGCCATAGGCGATTTCCACACCGCGGCCGCCGAGAAGTGGGCGACGGTATTCGATCCCCTCAGCAGCGCACATGAGTTCCGTCGCCAAGACACGCTCCAGGCACCCCACTGCGCGTCGGGCTTTCCTGGCCGCTGCGAGCCCCATCGAGACGTGATCTTCCTGATTCGCGCTGGTTGTGACGGAGTCCACCGATGCCGGGTGCGAGAGCACCCGAATCTCGGCGAGCAGGTCGACCGCAGTCACCTGGGCGATCATGAAGCCGCTTTCCAGGCCCGGCTGGGAGGCGAGGAAGGCGGGCAGCCCCATGGACAGGTCCGGATTGAGCAGTCGCTCCACACGGCGCTCTGAGATCGAAGCCAGATCCGCCACCGCTATGGTCAGCAGGTCGAGGGCCTGTGATACGATCTGGGCGTGGAAGTTTCCGCCGCTCACGATGACTCCGGAGTCCGGAAAGACGAGCGGATTGTCCGTTGCGCTGTTCGCCTCGGTCTCCAGAATCCCACGTATGTATGCCAACGCGTGGCGACCGGCCCCGTGGACCTGAGGCACGCATCGGAGTGCATAGGCGTCCTGTACGCGAGGATCATCTTCGCGATGCGATTCGCGGATTTCCGATCCTTCGAGCAACGATCTCAAGATCGCGGCAGAGCGAATCTGCCCTGCGTGCGGCCGGGCTTCGTGGATCTCTGCCCGGTAGGCCTCCGGTGTTCCAAGAAGCGCTTCCATCGACATCGCGGCCACGGCCTCCGCCGTCTCTAGCGCTCGCTCGGCTCGGAGCAGCGCGAGCACACCGAGTCCCGTTGTTGCCTGGGTTCCATTGATCAGAGCGAGCCCCTCCTTCAAGCTCAAGACGATCGGAGTGATCCCCTCGGCCTCAAGACACTCCCCCGCAGGGCGACGCTCGCCTTTGTACTCGACTTCACCTTCCCCCAACAGTCCGAGTGCAACATGCGCCAACGGGGCGAGATCTCCGCTCGCCCCGACCGAACCAAATTCGGGAACCCGCGGATGGATACCGGCGTTCAGGAGCGCCAAGAGGCCTTCGATCACGTCTGTGCGACAACCTGACACTCCGCGAGCTAACGCGTTGGCCCGCAACACCATGAGCGCACGGACAGATGGCTGGCTCATCGGGTCGCCCATGCCCGAAGCGTGTGACCGAACCAAGTTGTGCTGGAGGGTCGCTCGCTGGTCCGCAGGGATGGAGATATCCGCGAGCCGGCCGAACCCCGTGGTGACTCCATACACAGGCTCTCCCGTCGCCACCTTCGCCTCTATGAAGTCGCGGGATGCCTTAACACGCTCCCGTGCGGTGTCGTCCAGTGTCACCCGGACACTTGGGTCACGTGCCACCGCCTCAATCGCCTCAAGCGTGAGGGTCCTCCCGTCGACTGCAATGGATCTGGTCACGGGTTCTCCCCTTCACGTCGAGGTGGATCTCGGTCGCCCGCGCGGCGGGCCATCCGGATAGCAGCGAACTCCTCTTCAGTCACCGTCAACTCCTCAGTGTTCCAGAATTTCTCAAGTCCGACACCCAGGCCGTCGGCCAGGCGGTTCACATAGTTGTAGTACGACACGACCTGACAGATATCCAAAACTGCAGTGTCGCTGAAGCCTGCTTTAAGCAGTCGGCCGGCATCACTGCTGCTCATCGCCCACGGCTCGTGGGTGAGCTTCACAGCATACCGGAGCATCTCTGCATCCTGCTCCGAGACGTCTGCACTTCGAAAATCCCGCGCCAGGGCGCGGGAGAGCCCCAGACTGCCAGTCAACGTACGGAGTCCCGCCCCGTGATGATTGATTCAGTAGAAGCAGTCGTTCTCCGCTGAGACCGTCACAGCGAGCATCTCGCGCTGGGTTCGGGACAGCGGCGATCTCCCCCGCATCAGGTGGGAATAGAGTCGCGCGTGGTCCCTGAGGGACCTAGGATTCAGAGAGTGAATCCGAAGGATATTGTCGACCACACCGTGCTCGTTCCGGTGATCGTCGTAGAGTTCAGATAGCAGCCCCTCCGCTTCGTCATCCGAGACGTATGGGATGTGGGCCACAGGACCTCCAGAGACTCGGCGTCGACTTTCACGTTGCGTGAAGTGAGCGTGGAACCTGACTCGGGGCAAGACTTTGCGCCGCGTGCGTAAATTGAGGGCTCCGGGGCACATACTCGGGCCTTCATACCCGTTTTTCCAAGACACGTCATCCCGGCGCTCCCCCACTGCCGTCCGCACAATCCGTTAAGGCGGCCGCCCCCGCCCCACAGCGGGTCAGAGGATGCGGAGTACGGCCTCTGAGAGCGCCCATACGACCATCGACCCCAGCGACATGGAAGTCGCGATCATCGTGACGGGCTGATCAGCGAACAACTTTCTCAGCAGGGTGTCGTCGTCCGAAAAGACCTTCCGCAGGCTATCGATCATCAGGTAGCCAACGAAGGGGCTGGGGATGAGAATCCAGAGGATGCTCACCGAGCGAACTCCGGGGCAAAAATCATCGGACCCCCACCCCGGACCGCATCTATCGTTACTGCTGGCAGCTGACGCAATTGTTACTGTTAGCCGAGCCCAAGCTCTCGAGCAACGCCACTGTCTCAGGGATAGGAGAGACCCGTGACACAGGCCCGTTTGCCATGTCCGCGGTTGTCTGCCCACGGCGACTGACCATGGTTACGTCACCACCGTGCTCAACCAAGTAGAGTATCAGGTCGTTGTCACCGCGCGCTGCCGCATGATGAATGGCTGTGTAGCCACCATGATCCCGCATATTGACGTCCATCCCGACTTCTTCGATCAGGAACTTCACCGCCGGCATCCAACCATTCTCGACGTGTCGGTGGGCGTTTCCTGCAAAACCCTCACCGTACCCGACCCCGGACGCGGCGTGGATCGCTGATACCGCCGGACCACCAGTCGGAATTGGCGGAAGGCCGGTAGGATCAGGCTCGGCAGCCTTCACCGAGTCCTGGCGTTGGGCGTGTGCAACGATGTCCTCACGGAAGTCTCCCGGGGTGGCCCGAACATCTTCCTCCGCCATCTCTGCCTTGATGGAGTCAGGAAGATCCTGCCAAATGGTGACCACGGAGGTTGCCTGCGTGGAATCACTCATCACAGCGAAACTGTCCGCGTCGGCGATCTGATCAATCTGGAGGGCCCGCTGCCTCTGCTCGGGGGTCTGACGCTGCCGCCTCTGAGGAGCCTTGGTTGGGATCGATGGATCTGCACCCCACGTTTTTAGAAGCGCCATCGCGGCGACATCGGTCGCATACGACGCGCGAAGGAACGGGGTCGCCCCATTTGTATCGATTAGACCACAGTTTCCGTTGCCGCACCCTGTGTACTCCATGTACCAGGGATGCATTGTCATCCGGGTGTCGGGGTCGGCTCCTGCTTCAAGGAGCGCCTCAAGGACGTCGAGGTAGCCGACCTGTTGGGCCGAGCGCTCCTGTGGCTGAGGATAACGCGTCCGCGGCTGCCACTCGGAGTTGATCGTTGCGAGTAAAGGTGTGGCACCGTTGAGGGTCGAACTCCCATTCGGGTCAGCACCACGCTGGAGCAGCGACATCGCGGCATCGAACTGACCATTGATGGTCGCCATGAGGAGTGGTGACGTCCCGTCTCCTCCACCCACCCGATCAATCTCGGCTCCGCGATCGAGAAGTGCCTCCATTGCTTCGAGGTGCCCTTGACGAGCCGCATGCAGGAGAGGCGTCAGTCCGCCCTTGGAAGTGATCCGGACCTGCCGCTGGAACCGACTGTTCATGCGGGCCTTGCGAGGTTCTGGCGCATCTGTCTCATACGCGGCGCGACCTGCACGCACCGCCGCCTGCACCTGCGACGACGTGGGCTGCCACTCACCCTCATTCGTGAAGGCGTTGATAACGTCGGCCTGACGACGGTTCGCCTCGGCATCGAGCCGGCCCATCGCGGTCAGGTCCATCCCCACCGCTGCGATGTTCGGGTCGGCGCCTCCGTCTAGGAGCGCATTGATCGCGTCCACGCGGTTCCAGGCGGCCGCAAAGATCAGCGGCGTCTGCGACCACTGGGCCTCGACACTGTTCGGGTCGACACCTGCATCCAGAAGCGCCTGAACAACAGCTCTATTGCCGGACACGGCAGCAAGGTGTAACGCCGTTGAGCCACTCGGAGCGGTGACTGCGTGCACATCTGCTCCGGCGGAGATCAGGTGCGTGACTGCGTCTGCACTTCCGTTCCGGCTGGCGATGTGTAGGGGGGTGTAGAGCCCAATCCGCGTCACGGACTGAATTTCCGCACCGGCGTAAACAAGGATGTCGACGAGTTCGGCATCACCCCGTTCGGCCGCCCAATGCAACGCACTCATGCCGTCGCCCTGAGCCGCGTTCACATCTGCCCCATCTCGAAGCAGCGCCCGCACTGTCTCCACATCGCCGCGCATTGCGGCGTCGGCGACAGGCGCCTCGACGGGCGCCCAGGCCATGACCGCCAAGGTAAACAGCGCCCCGAGTAAACTTGTCACCTAGTGAGTCTCCTGCGCAGTCGTGCGACCTGAAGACTTGAGCATCAGGCCGCCGGTGCTATCACCGAAGTTCTCCATGTCCGTATGCCCAAGCTCCTGCATCAGTGTAAGCATGGCATTCGCCATGGGCGTTCCGTCTGCCGTCTTGAGGTGCAGGTTGCCCTCGAGAATGCCCCCGCCCTTACCGAGGAATACGAGCGGTGCGCGCCGATGGTTGTGCAGGTTAGAGTCGGCCATGGGAGAACCGAACATCACGACAGATTTGTCGAGGAGATTCATGTCCCCGTCCATCGTCGCCTTCAGCTTGTCCAGCAGATACGGGAGCATGCTCACCCGGTACTGACAGATCTTGTTGAACTCCAGGACGGCCTCTTCGCGCCCACCATGATGCGACGCAGGATGGAACGGCCGGTCCGACCCGGACTCGGGGAACACTCGATTCTCTGAATCACGCCCCGTCTTGAAGGTGATGACGCGGGTCATATCCGTCTGGATGGCAAGAACCTGGAGGTCGAACATGAGCTCCATGTGCTCACGGTAGGAATCTGGCACGCCAGCCGGAGCTTCTGGAATCACTCGTTCCTCACCGCTGGTGTTGCCCGATTCAACCATCTGAATACGACGTTCGATCTCCCGCACATTGTTCAAGTACTGCTCCATCCGCATGCGATCTTCGGAGCCAAGCTGGCGGTTCATCGAGGAGACTTCGCCGCCTATCCAGTCGAGGATGCTGGAGCGCATTGCACGACGTTCTGCTCTGTCGGCCGGCGACGAGCCCGCACCGAAAAGCATGTCGAAGGCGACACGCGGATCACGAATCATCGGCAGCGGCTCACTTGGCGACGCCCAGCTCAGGGAGTCCGTGTACGCACATGAATAGTTGTACGTGCACCCACCGGCCTGATCGATGTTCGGGATGGTGAACTGCATCGACGGAAGCGGTGTGTCCTGACCGAACCGTTTCGCGTAAATCTGGTCCAATGACGTACCGACGAACAAATCCGACCCCTGGGTCTGTTTGGGGTGCGACTGGGTGAGAAACACGGCACTGGATCGGAAGTGATCGCCTCCAATCTCTGGCGCGGTGAACGCCTCGGCCATGCGGACGTCGGTGTTGCTGACGATGGTCAGGTAGTCCTGATAAGGCTCGAGAGAGATCAAGGCACTGTTCGGTGCCATCTCGAAGTCCTTGCCGATGATCTCGGGCGCGTAGAGGTGCTGAGTCGCACCCCAGTCATTACACCCAGCCAGGCCGTGAACCTCTTCGATCGCGATCAGCGGCGTGCGGTCGTTATTCGCCCGCATCACGGGTCCGCTCATGCGTCCGGCCGGAACCATCGCGTCAAGGTGCGGGAGCGCGACAGCAGCGCCCAAGCCACGCAAAAAGGTCCTGCGGTCCAAGTGTTTCCCGGTGATGAACTCCATCGTCCCGTTACTCCTCGAAAGTTGGGATCTGGTCTTCGTATTCGTGTCCGTCTAGTGCCCTGCTTCGGTCACAACCGCTTCGGCCGCCTGTTTCATTCGGAAGGCATCACTCGTGACGACACCCAGAATGAGCGACTGCATCTTGTACTGTCCGTTTTTTTCGGCATCTGCCACGATCGTTCGGATCGTCGGCTGATCGAAGTATTGCACCCGACGCGCAAGCCCGTAGGCCATCAGATTCTCGGTTAGTGACCGCATGAGGGGCACCGGACGGGAGAGAAGCGCGTTTGCGACCTCTTTCGGTGTGGTGATCGCAGTCCCGTCGTAGAACTCTCCACGCGTGTCGAGCGCCATCCCGTTCTCGCGAAGCCTCCACTGCCCGGTCACATCGAAGTTGTCTAAAGCGAGGCCGATCGGGTCCATGAATCGGTGGCAGGCATTACACGTGGGATTCGATCGGTGCATCTCCATGCGCTCCCGAGTGGTCAGACGCTGGCCCTCGACCGTACCCTCGGTGTCCTCGAGATCTGGCACTCCCGGTGGCGGCGGCGGTGGCGGCGTGCCCATGAGCACTTCCATGACCCATTTGCCTCGGAGAACTGGGGATGTCCGATTCGCCAGCGAAGTCAGGACAAGAACACTACCGTGCCCAAGCAGTCCCGCGCGTACTCCGTCCGTATACTCGACCTGCCGAAACTGCCGCCCCGCGACCCCTTCCATGCCGTAGTGATTCGCCAGGCGCTCATTCACGAAGGTGTAGTTCGCAGTGAACAACTCGAGAGCATCGCGATCTTCCCGAACTAGGTGGTTAAAGAAGATCAGACTCTCATCTCGCATCGCGTCGGCGAGCGTCTCGTCAAAATTCGGGAAAAAATTCGGATCCGGGCGAACCTTGTACAGGTCCTGGAGCCTTAGCCACTGGGAGGCGAAACGGGTTCCCAGTGCCTCCGATTTCGGATCGGCAAGCATTCTCCGGGTTTGTGCCTTGAGCTCCTTGTCCTTCGTCAGGTCTCCCTCACGTGCGATGCGAAGGAGTTCGTCGTCCGGTGGAGTCCCCCAGAGGAAGAAGGAGAGGCGCGACGCGAGTTCGATGTCACCGAGTTCATAGGTTTCGCCGGGATCGACGTTGCCTGGCTGTCGCTCCAGTCGGAGAACAAACAATGGCGACGCGAGCACGGCTTCCAGAGCCTCCCGTACGCCGCGTTCAAATCCACCCCTCGAGAGGCCACTCTCGTAGAACGTCATAAGACCATCGAGCTCTCCACTCGTGGCCGTCCGGCGGTATGCGCGCGTGGCCAGATTCTCCACAATGTCACGAGCGCATGCCTCTTCCTCACTCGGGGCAGTAGGTCGACAGATGAAGATTTTTGACCGCGAGGACGTGTCGGAAAGTCCCATAACGTCGCTGGGCCCACCCACCATCAGATCCTGAAGATGGGGGAGCGTGGTTACGCCTGCCCCACCCGATCCACCACCAGCCATGGACCAGTCGTGCGGCCTGATCAGGTCTTCATAAGGACCATCGGACCTACGAATGAACGCCGCTGAGATACTCTGCTGCCCGGCCCGGATAAAGATCGGCTCCGTCCACATCGCACCACCACCGCGATTATCGGCCGCCACAACCCCTCTATGGAAAGCCATGAGCGCAACGCGATCTCCATCGATGGAGATATCAATGTCCTCGAATCGGGTGTTACCTCCCGATGAGAACGTCATTCCCAAGGAGTACATCCCGTCGGCAGGAAAAACGTGCTCGATGACCACGCCTCCGCGGGTCCCGTACGGCGCGCCCTCCACATGATCCCAGGGATGCTGAGACCGATACTGGGAAATCTTGTAGTTGACGTTGATGGACGGCGCGTCCCGATCTCCTACAGCCATGCGGCTGATGTCGGCAGCCGCGTTGAGGTAGGCCTCTAGGAGCAGGGGCGACAACGCCTGCACATCGGCAATGTTGTCGAAATTGGCACTCATCTGATCCAACGGGAGCCAGTCACCAGCGTTCACCTCTATATTGAGAAGATCACTGATGGCCTGCTCGAATTCCGGGCGATTCAACCTCTGGAAAGTCCGCGAGCCCGAGTTCGGATTCCGGCGCGCTTCCGCGTCCATTACGTCCTCGAGCTGCTGGACGAACTTCATGAGTGTGTCGCCCTCAGGAGCCCGGACTCCGGGAGGTGGCATCATCCCAGCCCGGACCTTGCGAATCATGCGCTCGATCACCTCGGCATTGTCAGCCGCCTCGGCGATATCGAATCCCTCGAGCGAAAGATTCCCGCGGAGCCGAGAATCACTATGGCACCGGACACACGTCTCCGTAACGATGTCGTTCGGATCGACTGCGGCGGCCACCCCTAAATGGGGGATCGCATCCGTCACAAGGATGGGGGTGCTCGAAACTGTGATCTCGCCCACCAGCATGAGCGACATGCCAAGTGCAGCGGATGTCAAAACAAGTGACTTCATCCGGGCCGACTCCCCGAGGGTACGAACGGTTTATAATAGGCCGATTCGCGGTTTTCCTGCAAGGACATCGCTAGCCACACTATTGTTGAAGTCAGGCCGTTTGAAGATCGGCAGCCGAACGAATCTCAATGGATGAAGTGACCAAGGAAGGGGCTGCTGACCTCTGCGTCTGCCTCGTGTGACTCAGAACACAATGATCCCGCACTAGTTGAAGAAGCCGAATTCATTCGAAACACCCGTGGCCCCTCGGCACACCTCAACAGCGCATAGGGCTCACGAGAGAACCATCTCATCGAGCTGAGTGCTCGGCCCGTCACACGGCCGGAATGCCGTCCACGGTGATCAGACCAAGATCGATCGGGTCAGTGGATGTCGCTCTTCGTGCCTGTCTATCACTCGGCCTCTCCGCCGAACCTCAGGTTGAGTTGGGAAATACCCTCGGCTCGCCCGAGCACGGTAAGGCGGTCACCCGTCTCGAGCACCGTGTCCCCCTTCGGAATGATCATCTCACCCTCTCGGCGGATCATTGCAATCAAGGTCCCTTCTGGCAGTGCGATTGCTTTGATCTCAGCGCCGATCAACTCCTGACACTTCGTATCATCGGAGAGGCGAATGACCAGCAGTTGCTCATTCCGGAAAAGAGCCTCCTTGAGGTGTGTGGATCCTTTTGCAGCCAGCCACTCGGGCATGAAGGCATCTTGGTCCACACGTCGAGCGATCTGAGCCAGAATCCTGAGGTGTCGGCCAGGGTCTCCCTCTGGACCGATGAGGAAGAATACTGCTCGGACAGTGTCGTCTCCCTCCCGTATTGCCGACTGCGACACATTATCAAAGCGAACACCGCCGGGAGCCCTCGCCATGAGAAGATGTGCCTCCTTGATCTGCTCCTTGCGAACATGCGGGAGCGCTGCCCCATGAGACACCGGCGTCGCACCAATTCGGGTTCCCTTCAGGAAGCCTTCCGCGAGATCCGTCGCGGAAACAGGCACATCCGACGCGAGTTCACTTGCTGCAGCAAAGGCCAGTGACTCGAAGTCGATATCGCCCTCAATGTCGAGAACCTTGGCCCCCGTAAACAGGGCATCGAAGGGATCGGCGGCACGCGGCCCCCGATCCTTGATGACCTCCCGAAGCTCAGCGTCGAGTCGGTCATCTCGTTGCCGCCCCAGCCGCTCGAACACGTGGAAGATCGCCCCCTCTCGATCGACGCGATCCTTGGCATAATACGTAAACCACATTGCGCCGAAGAAGATGAGGCCGGTGGTGAAGAGGACTGGGAGCATTCCCATCTCTACTATGAGCATGAACGGCATCAGAATCCCGAGAATCTGGATGCCAGGGTAGAGAGGCGAACGATAACCCGGATCGTAGGACTCAATCCTGCTTTCCCTCATCACGATGACCGCGAGACAGGCCAACGCGAACATTACCAGTTGGAAGGCGCTCGCCAGCTTCGCGATCTTGGTCGGATCAAAGATCGTTACGAACAGGATGATCAGTGCCACCGTGGTAACGATCCCAACCGTAGGCGTCCCCCGCTTCCCAACACGGCCGAACACTTCAGGGATCAGTCGATCCCGGCCCATGGCGAGGGGATATCTGGAGGCACTCAGAATCCCGGCGTTCCCCACCGATGAAAACGCGAGAATTGCGGCTACGGTCATGATGAGCTTTCCGTAGGGAAGCCCCATGATGACCGCGACATCAGCGACGGGCGTGAGCCCCCCACCATTGGCAGCCAGTCGTTCCACCCCAGCGACCCCAATCATGACACTCGTCCCGACTACGTACACAATGATGATTGTCCCAAACGCCATGAACATGCCGAGGGGAAGATTTCGCTCTGGATTCTCCACTTCCTCAGCGACGCTGGCGACCTTGGTAAGCCCCATGTAGCTGACGATGACCAGCCCCGCGGTACTCATGACGCCAGAGGCTTTCGCATCGAAAATGCCAGCGAAAGCGGCAGCCTCGACTTGAAAGATGCCCACTCCGCAAAACCAGAGAAGCAGGATCATGACGCCAATCAGGAGGAGAATTTGGAACGTGCCGCTCTTCTTGGCTCCGAAGTAGTTGATAACGCCAAAAACAATCGCCAGCCCAGCAGCTATGGGGCTCATCGGAACCGAGGGAAGAAACAACTCTAGGTACGCCCCGATGCCGATCAAGGCGAACGACGACTTCAGGATCAGTGATACCCATGTGCCGAAACCACCAATGGTACCTACCAACGGGCCCATACTGCGGTCGAGGAAGTAGTAGATCCCCCCGGCCTTCGGCATAGCCGTAGCCAACTCGACCATGCTGAACAGGCCCGGTAGGAGAACCATTCCCGCCAGCACGTACGCGATCGGCATCGCAGCCCCGGCCCCAGCGGCAGCAAGACCGGGCAGGAGAAAGAATCCCGAACTCAGCGTAGCACCTGTGGCCAGTGCATACACTTCCCAGAGGCCCAACTGCTTTTTCAGCTGGGTGTGTTTCAGTGTGGCCGGGGCCGGGGTCGTCTCGGGGTCCATGCTCGACATGTACGGGCGAATGGCTTCGGCTGCATCGTTTGGAGATTTCCGAACGCTACAGGGGCGGGTCTAGCGAGGCGCTCTGGTCCTTACCCATCCAAGAGGGATCGGTTCAGCTACGAACGGGAGATTGTGCTGTTCCCTGGCTTGGGGCAAGCACCCGGTGGTTAGCCCGTGGCAGCAGACTAGCCGTCCGGGGAAGCAAGGCCTGCTGGGCTGTCGGGAGAGCGTAACTCCTTAAAGAAGTCGCGCTCTTCTTCGAGATCGACGATGCGTTGAGTCAATTCATCTATCGTGTCCTGGAGCCGTATTACCTCGGGCGAAATCGCCCCATGGTCCACCTCACGCCACTGCTTTCCGGGGCCAGGAAGGGTCTGCATGGTCGCAAAAAGTATTCCGAGCAGTGGGATCAGAATCAGAAACAAGACTGAGAAGGACATGACGTACTCAGCGTGCTCCGGGGTGAGTAGAGGGACTCAAGACCCCTACGACCGATAGCTTGCCAAGTTTCAATTCGGGCATCTGTCTTCTCGCACGGTCAGATCCACAGGTCAGACTTGGCCGTGCGACGTCCACCCTCTTCACCGGTGTTCACAACCCCACGCGGCTCGATCAGCATGATTTTCACCTCTAGCTCCGCATACGGCTTGTGTTTCACGCCCTTCGGCACGACGTACAGTTCCCCGGCAGATACGTTTACGAAACCGTCCGGCAGGTCAATCCTGAGCGTGCCCTCGAGTACGAAGAACGCTTCATCGGTGTCCGGGTGATCGTGCCAGATGAAGTCACCCTGGACGCGGGCAATCTTGAACTGGTAGTCGTTCATCTCCGCGATCACCCTTGGTTGCCATTGGTCCGCGAAGAGGTCGAATTTTCCACTCAAGTTGATCGCGTCGTGCTCTTCCTCAATCATCATGCGGTCGCCGTGGTGCTGAACCGTTTCGTGGCCCTCTCACTAGGCGCGCCGTAAACCGTCTCGATGACATGGTCGAACGCGACCTGATTCGCAACAGAAGGCTTGTTGAATCCCGAAGTCTTCCGCACGAATTCCAGCGCGGCCGCATGGACCTCAGCGTCTATCGCTGGGTGCTCACAATTGTAGATAGTCCCGATGTTCCTGCACATATGTCGCCTCCGTTGCTCAGTTGCGTTTGTGATCAATCATTTGGGAGTGACTTCGCGCACAAGCCCTCCCTGACTTCACTCCGACCGCCTTCCCAGGCTGGGCCGCTTTCCCGAAAGACCCATGCCTCAGCTTCCGACGTGTACCAGACGCGGGCAAACCCGAGATCGCCGAGTGGAAAGCAGAGCCCCCGCTGAAGCACAACCTCGAGCGCCAGGATCACTCGCGACTGCAGGCCTCACCTGCTTTCATCGGACTTTCGCCTTCATGGGCGGTCGGCACGAGGGACTTCCCACGGCCCCAGGCAGGCAGGGCGCAATACCTCACCTTGGGCCTCCGAACTCTTTGCCTCGTTTACGGCCCAGAGCCCGTCCAACATCCATGAGCGGCGAATTGCGGCGGCCCTCGATCGCCCGCTCGTCATCGGCGGCGGAACGGACGTGTCTTATCAGCATCAGGTCGATTCGACCGGAGCGCTCGCTCGCGGACTCAGTACCGTCGCTCTTTCGGCAGATCGAGTTTCTCCACCCACAATTCTTCCATGACCGCCAGGTCCTCGGCCGGGTTGTAATCATTCCCTTCAGGAATCTCCAGCAGTTCCAGAACCTCGAATGAGAATCCGTCTACCCCGTCTGCCTCCCAGTCGGCCTGGAGAGCACTCTTGGGGTGCCCCTTCATTCGCAGCTGGGCCCGTATCCGATTCAGCATCGCTGGAGCATCGGGGCTCGACCCCACGAGTGTGCGACCGCTCGCAGCATGTGTGACACGAAACACTCCCGCCGGGCGGGGAGTGTCGCGATACGCTCTGACCATCGCTTTGCGATCCAGGTCTCTAATCCTGGCCGGAATACGACACGAAGTGAACGACGGGCCGTGTCCCGCATTTCGGATCTCGCGGGACATCGAGCGTGCCGGTGCCGTCAGGCGCCGGGCACGGCACGAAGCGCCGGACGACATCTCGGACAGGTACAAGCTCAACCCACGGAATCCGCTCGTTGAAGCTGCTTCGCGGGACACCTGCCGGCCCCGCGAAGCTCGAATCGACATAGGCCTCACGCTCACGCTGTGTCCACGTCGATCGCAACTCCTGAAAGGCTACGATATTGGTATCGAGGCAAGCGCAGCTCCGCTCACTGGCTCGAGGTTGGCGCTGTTCGAGGAGCCCGTCGACACACAGGCGGTGAGACTGAGTACGATCCACCCTTTGAGGCAAAATGCAGCCGGTCGAGTAGTGAGCATGTTTCTCTGGTCCCGAAGGTAAACGCACACGGTCAGTACTTGATGTCGGATCGACCGACGGTCATCCCAATGTTTCCGACACGCTCACCCATAGTGTAGTGCTCACCACTCCCAGCGGTCATGCCGAAGAAAGGCACACCTGGAACGATAAGTCGCCCCGTGTCATCGACGGCGCCGGCCCGGGCTGTCGTGGCGACCACCTCTGCGACGAAGATCTTCCTCATGGGTGGAACCTCAAGCGAGCCGATCGTCCGGCATTCGCAATGGATCGGAGCCTCTTCAATGGTCGGGGCATCTACCATGGTCGCGGTTCCGCGCGTGAGACCACTCAGTGCGTACTTGTCACCGACTCGGCTCGAGTTCATGTCGATGGTGTCGAAGGCTTGGATCATGGAAGCGACGGGAACGTTCAGGACGAACTCGTCATGTTGCTCCAACAGGCGTCGGGCGAGGTGCTCCGACCCCGCGGCCACTCCGATCTGAGGCGGATCGCCATTAACGACGAAAGTCCAGAGGACGGATAGCTCCTCGGGATCGCCGTCCGCTCCGTTGATGGATAGAAGGATGGCAGGAACGGGCGGGACCATAGGCCCGGGCTCAGCCAGGGTCCGCCGAGGCCCGCTCGTCAGGTCCGCCTGTGGCCCGCTCCAATCCGAAGCAGTCGGGGCATCGGAGTCAGTCTGTTGCGATCCGCACCCCCAAATCGCCGAAACCGCAGCCGCAGTCGATCCGGCTTCCATGAAGCGCCGTCGGGACCAGTTCACGTCTTCACCTTCCGTTCGATGGTGTTTGGGCTGCAGTTGGCGGACAGCTCTTCTCGACCTTGATCACGTCGTCTCGGGTTCGTGCACTTCGCCGTCCAGGTCGTCGAGTTTACGCACCATGAAACCACGGGCGTCCTGAACCGCCTGGTTGTAGATGGGCGGCCCGAGGCTCTCGAGTACGAAGTCCAATAGCTGCGACGCACGAAATTCGCTCAGCGTCTCGTCGAATTCCTCAAGGAAGAATCCGCGTAGACCTGATGTGATCTCGTGACGGCGGGCATCATCAAGAGAAAGTGCCATGTGCCATGCGTTATGGATGTGGGGTCATGGACTGATGCTGGTCGTTTCGGAACACCCAGGTCGTCATGGCCCTGAGGTTCTGGACGTTCGTGGTCTTGAGAGGATCGAGGAGTGTTCCGCCGACAGCAGCCGTGGTCTGAAGGAGATACGCTTCATCTACAAGAAAGCGGTCGCTCCCGTCGGGAAGCGAGTACCAGCGGCCCCGCATGTGAGACACGTGTGTCTCGAGGCCGATGGTCGAAGCGAGTCTTGTGAAGAGAACGCCGCCGACCCGAAGTACGCGGACGAGTTCGGCTACGGAGGACTCGAACTCGACTTCGTCTTCGGAGAAATGGAGGACCGCGTTGCAAATCACAGCGTCAAAGTGCTGATCGGGGAATGGTAGTGACCGAAGCTCGGCGACCTCGAAGTGGGTTGGCGGCACGTCGGGGGCTGCCCGCTTGGCGAGCTCGCGCACGTGTTCGACCTGAGCTGGATCCCGGTCGACCCCGTAGATATCGGTGCCGGCCTTCAACAAATATTCGACGTTGCGACCACGCCCACATCCCGCGTCCAAGACTCGCATGTCGGATGTGATGCGACCACGCATAAGCTGGTCAAAAAGGTAGATGTCGATACGACCGAACTGATCCAGGATTGGGTTCGTGTCAGCCACCTGGTCGCTCATCCAAAGTCTCTTTGAAATAAACTTCTAGTGACTCGACACCAGAACCGACTCGTGGCGAGACTGAGATGATAGTGCCGACCATGGCGGGCTCGCCTCCTGGAAAGGTCACCGTGGTCACACACCCGACGAGAAGGTTCGTTAAAAAGAGGACCCGCCCATCTTCGGGTCATGTAGCCTCCCCGGCGCGGGCCCCTACCTTCGAAGTCGTGTGCTTCCACGGTGCCATCCTAATGACGTGGCTGAAAGCGCCTGACTGCAGTGCAAAAACCGCGACAAGGACCCACGCTCGAGAGCTCAGTCGCTCGTCCAGAACGGCCGACGCCAAGGTCGTCGCCGATATTATCCCGTAACCGAAATTAGCGAGCACGATGGGGCGGCCGTAAATACCACCGTAGATCGCACTGCGCCCCACCCAGTTGAGAGCCGCGAATCCCAGCAATCCGGCTGCAAGCAATTGGACGCCCACGGGCGGCAGTAGATCGAGTCCGACCATCGGGCCTCCTGCCTCCGGAATGAACAAAAACGCAAGCCCAAGCACCGCGAGTACGGAGGCGGAGACAGACATAACGTTGCGCGTGGTCGAATTCATGCGGCGCCCGCATGCGTTCTCATGGGATCAACCCCTTTGTGACCCGCCGAATGGCGTACATGCCTAGCCCCATGCCCACGACACTGACGAGGAACGCAACGAACACCGACACGAATGCGCCGACCCACCAGCCGATCGTCAAGCCGATGAAACCCATGACCTTCTTCACGGGTTCTGCCTCAGTTCGAGAGAACCAAGGATTGGCCGATCACCTTCGCAGGATCGGCGTCTGACCTTGGGGTGAACTTGTCGAGCCAACCGCCATCCCAGCTCGCGATATAGAGGTTGCCCTCCTGGTCGACGTCGATCTGGTGAGGACGGGACAGCCCGCCGGCGAAGCCCCCACGAGTTCCGCCAAACGCGCCAAGGTAGTATTGGAGCTCGCCTTGAAGGTTGTACTTGAGAATACGATTGAGCCGGGCCGAAGTGACCCAAACGGCGTCGTGCTCGTCGATGAACACACCCACTGGATCGGAAATGTCCGGCCATTCCTCGATGAACTCACCGTCTTCTGTGAATACCTGAATCCGGTTGTTCGCCCGGTCGCCCACATAGACGCGATGCTCGCGATCCACCGCGAGGCCGTGAACGAGGTCGAACTGTCCAGGGCCATTACCCAGCTCGCCCCACTCCATCAGGTACTCACCTTCGGCGCTGTACTTCACAATCCGTGAGTGCCAGTAACCGTCGCCAAGGAAGAAACTCCCGTCGGGAAGGAACGCCAGCACTGCGGGATCACCGTACGTGTAGGGTCCAGGAGTCGGGTTTGCGCGAGCCTCTGCCCGTGTGGTGGGGTGGTCGGGGTCGACCAGCCGCATGACGAGCTCGCTGCCGTCGTTCGTGAACTTGAGAATCTGCATGTTCACCCCACGGCCACCCCCTCGCTCCACGACCCAGACGTGACGCTCCGGATCATATGGACTGATGTAGATCTGGTGCGGTTTGTTGAAGATCGAATCCCACTGCGACCAGTTCTCCGTGATGTTTCCGTTCCGATCAACCACGACCAGATAGTTCGAGCCACCGGGACGCTCGCGGCGTTCGGCGTCGCGATCTCCCCAGATTCCGACGATGATCCGGTCTGGATTGTCCACGGCCAAACCGGACACCTCTCCCCAGCCCCACGGTTCCTCGTGGTCGGGAGCGGGTTTCCACCAACCCTCCGCCGCGGTGTACTCGCCCGTGCGGTCATCGCCACCCTTCACCAGGGCCCCAGTGGCATCTTCGCCGCTTGACGAACCCCCCTGGGTACAGGCAGGAAGGAATGCGACCGCGAAGCCGACAAGGGCAATTAGACCAGGGCGGGAAGCGTTCATCAGGGAGGTCCTTGAGGGCGATTTTCCGAAGCGCTCAGAGTAGGGGTCGGGCCCTGCTGGCGACAGCGAGCCAATCTACCGAAACCGTTAGGTCGACCGGATTGCGGCGACCAGTTCCGCGAAGCTTCGTACTGCTGCGAAACGGCGACAGAATTTCTCTCGGTTGAACATTACATAGATCTCCTCGGCAGCCATCTCACCATTATCGAACCTCGTATTGGCGATATCCGGCACCAGGTACGACCTCGGAGGGGCCGAGCGTGACACGCGGGAGATCTTCCACCCCCGCCTTCCGGGCTGCTCCGGACGTCTCGTCTCGTCATGGTGCGAAATGAAGCGGACGGTAACTCCACGGCCCCGGCAGGACGTCCGCAGAGCGGTGACGTTTTTGAGAATGCGAGTAATACCGTAGGCACCCTTCGCGAAGGCGCACTCCTGAACATCCACACGTATGAGCGCGGAGTTCGGAGAGCGGTGGTGGCCCACAGTGGGCCTCCAATCGCCTGCAGTTGGGGAGGCCGACGCGGGGTACAAGCGCGACACGGGCAGAGTGGGCTTGGCTGGCGCCGCTCGCCCCCTCACTTTAGGCCGATGCATATTTCACATCTGTTGAAACTCGCCCTACTGACCACCGTCGCGACCGCATCTGCCTGCACCGAGGCTCCTGGTGGCAAGGCAGGGACACCCGAAATGAGGGCGGCTCTATTTGACACGATCATGGCGCGAACCGAGCGGCGTGAAGCGTGGTCTCTGGTAAAGAACACGAATCTGGGATTCGACCCTGTGGCGTCCATGCGAGCCCTGCGTGCAGACTTTGTTTCTGCTGGCACGGAGGAGCAACTGTTTTACGAGCTGTCGCGACTCAGCACAGCCCGAAGGGATCGGCACCTCGACATTTCACTCGTTGAGGGTGGTATCACAATTCCAGACAGTGCTGGAATACCTGTTATCGGTGGAGAGGATATCGCAGCCACCCTCGCGCCTGTGCGTGTCTTCCCCGATCTGTCTGGAGCGGAATCGGTGTACTTCGTTGGTGACCTCGCGACAGGCGCGGGAGACACGGAATTGCCCGGCATCGGCGATCGCGTCATTGAGGTGAACGGGCGCACGGTGGCGGAGTGGGAACGCGAAGCGATGCAGTACATGCGTCACTCCACAGTTGCAGGACTCCGGTGGAAGCTGGCGGAAAGCATGACCCAGCATACCGCGCTCTTTCCCCGGGAGTTACGTGGAGAAGGGGTCGTTCTGACTGTGGCGACCCAGGACGGTGCGGAGCGCCGTTTTGACCTCCCGCTTGCGCAGCCTCAAGAACTCGAATGGCAAGGAACCGGTGAGCCAGCGTACCCGGGCTTCGAGCTCGTTCACGAAACCGTGACTTACGACCTCCTGGTCAGTGATGCGCGTCGGGTCATCGTCTTGATCTGGACCGGCTTCAGGGAGACCATGGTCGAGGATGTCGACGTGCTCATGGAGATCGCGCAGGAGCGTGGTCTGCTTGACTACACCGTCGTCATCGACGTCACACGGAGTGGCGGGGGGTCACGCGGGGCATACGCAGTGCAACGCCTGCAGGGGAAACCGTTCAAGACCACCTTCGGCAATCTCCGGATCAGTGACGTGATCCAGCCCTTTGTCGATGAGCGGCGGCAAGCGTTTGGTAAGCGAGCGTTCACCGACAGCGGTGTGCAGGAGACCATCGACGACGGAAGTTGGCTCATGGAGTGGCTGGAAGAAGATGTGGTTCCCGCGCTTGAGCGCGGAGACGACTACACCAACGACGTGCCATTTAAATCCGCTCACGCGCCGCGGAATTCTGACGGCGTCCTCCAGCCGGCACCGGTGCATTTCACTGGGCACTTCGCGGTCATCTCGGGTCCGTCAGGTGGGTCCCACCTAGACCAGTTCATTCACCAGGTGGTGGACAACGAACTCGGACCCGTGGTGGGCATGCCCCCCGGCGGTTACTCGAATACCTGGGAATGGGAAGAGGTCCTGACCTTTCCCGGTACCGACCAGCCCGTCGCACTGTTCATGTGGAACATCGGGCACACGATCACGCCCGGAGGTCGGATTGCGGAGGGCAATCCGGCGACTATCGACGAGTGGATTCCATTGACGGCAGACAACGTCACGAGCTACTACGAGATCCTCCTCGAAGCAGCGCTTCAGCGTCTCCTCGTCATGTAGGTTGAGCGCCGCCCCGGCATAGGGATTCCTTGAGTCCCCGAACTAGAAGACCCTGAAGTGTGTCCGCAGGCGGTGATGCCGCCAGGTAGAGTCTGAAGTCAGCGGAAAACGTGAGGGCCCTTGGCCCTTAGCGGGGCCGGCCATTGTCCATGTAAGTGTGCACATCGGCCGTCAGGTTTCTTCTGACAGCGGGCACTCAGACAGTATTTACCAACCTCCGCAGGGCCTGGAAGAGCTTGGCATTCTCACGGATCCTTCCTAGATGCGACGGGATCTGTTGATCCTTGCTGTGGTTAAGCAGAGCGGTGACCGTGGTCCCGCGTTGTACGTCCTTCGGAAGCCCGTGCATGAGGCGGAGACTCTCCGTGAACGGCACCAGTCGGTCCCCCCGGCCGTGGATCACCTGGGTGGGCACCCGCACAGAGCCCAAGGCCGCGACGGGCTCCAGCAGCGGCTCTACGCGCTTGCATGCATCTGCAAGCTTGATCGCGAGCGACACACACTCCTCATCAGGTGGACGCGAACCCGACGACGTCGACGCGAGGCAATCAAAGACCTTCTGCTTTCGCGATGGTAGTGCCGCTCGGAGCTCTCTGATCATGGTGTCATGATGAGGCTCCCAGGCGGAAATACGCCCTCCGCTGGCTGCATCAGCGAGTCGGTGCAACGCAAGCGCCACATCGCCATCGTCCTCATGTCCGGGCACGTCGGTGAGGTGATTGCTCCCGACGATCCACCGACCGTAAGGGTCCGGGCTCAGGTCATAGGCTACCCCGCTCCACTCATGCCGCCCCGTCAGTTGGCAGGTGAGCGTCCGCTTCAAGGAGCAATAGCCTCCGAACAGCACGATCCCCGAAACGGACTCCGTCAGCTCGGGACTCGAGGCGGCGATCGCTACTCCCGGAGCGCCGAAGGAGAACCCGATCACTCCATATCGCCCAGGTATGACCTCCGGAAGCATGTCGAGGCGTTCGACACAGCCCCGGATGGTGGGTGCCGTGACCCTGGGTGTGACATTGAGGGCGCGCCACTCCGGGACCTCCGGAATAATGACGGCCGCGCCGCTCGAGGCGAGCGCCTCAGCGAAGCGAACGAGCTGGGGGTGGAAACGTCCCTTTCTCGAAACGCCGCCGATCGCGATCCATCCCGGAAGCCGGCCAGTGGCGCCGTTGGGTACCACAAATGTCGCCGGCACCGTGAGGCCGTCCCGCCTGATGTTGATCTGACGAACACTTACATTGGCGCTCGACTTCCAGCTTCGAGCATACCGAGCGGTTCGCACCACGCCCCGGAACATGGTTGCAAGATAGCACCGCGCTGCGGGCGCGGCTCAAGCAAGGAGTTCGGCCACACGGCTGCGAAGGAGGGGAACCACCTCGACCTCGAAACAGGCTTTGGGTTTGAAGCAGCCCTGGTTCCTCAGGCTAGGGTGCGGAAGAGGCAGCCACTCAGGTGCGGCAGGTCTACCCCAGATCAAACCCCGAGACGCTGATTACTGGTTCGCGCCGGCTCTGAACGCCTGGATCGCATCAACTGTGATTGCTGTCCGGAACTCGATCAGCTTGCGGCCCAGCTCCTGTGTCTGAGAAAGTGGTTCGAGGCTGATTCCGTTGATGGACGCCCGTCCCGCCTCTACCCGCTGGTCAAAGCGGATCGAGTTGGGATCGATCACGGACATGATCGATGTAATCGAGAGTTCCTCGTGAATCCCGTCTGAGCCCGCGCTGGCCTGATATTCCATTTCCTCGGGGATGCCCAGCGTCTCCTGGATGTACTGGCGCACCTGGACATGGTTGTAAAACTCAGGGACATGATGGAATCGGGTCGGCGCTCCGTTGTACGTTTCATTCAATGCGTCCGCGGCCGCTTGCATCCCGCGTCCGTTTCCGCCGCTATCACCCAGGTAGTAGACCTCAGTGAAGCCCATGCCGCGAAGGCTGTCACCGATGTCGGTGAGCCAGGCGATGTAGGTGGCCTGCGATACCATCGGACCCGTATTGCCAAGGCGCACGGGACCGCTGGGGTTGCCGGGCTCAAGCGTCACGAGCGGCGCGATCAGCGTCTGGCCAAGCGAGCCAGCCACAGACTCGCCCATCAGTTGATTCGAAAAATTGTGTTTTCCGGACGCGAGGTGTGGCCCGTTCGACTCGACTCCGCCGGTCAAAACCAGCGCAGTGGTGTTACCGGCACGAATTGCGTCCCGGATCTCCATCCAGGTCAGCTCTTCTAGCCAGAGGCTCTCCATGGCCGCGATCGGGCGAGGCTCATTCATCGCTGCTTCTCTCGCAGCCTCGCGCTCGGCGCGTTGCTCGGGCGTAAGTGGTGAGCCACCGCGCCGTCCGGGCTGCTGAGCCTCAAGGGACCCAGCCAACAGGAAACCGGCGACCAGCACCATCATCGTATTCTTCATGGATTCCTCTCGTGAGACAAAGGCTAGGACAAACGCAGGACGATGCGATGCATCGCCGATCCTGCGATTCTGCGGCCCTTCCCGAGTCCTGACAACACCTTTCCCATGCGAGGCAATCAACGAACCCGGCAAAGCATCAAGGGCTGCGAGGGTTCTGGACGGGGATGCGGGGACTCTGTGAATGGGACAACGGTCGGTAGCAGGAGCGAGAAACTGGAGAGATGTGTTGTCCTGTTAGGCCTGCGGAGTTCGACATTTTAGGTGTTTCCGACCCGGATGCGCCGTTGTCCTAGATGCTACCGACGGATATGGTCTGACTCTTCCACGATCCGTTGACCTGATTCATCCCGGAGTCCCGGAACATGCGCATCCGATCCCTGCTCACCGCGAGCGCCCTTGCCCTCGTCGCGAGTGGTGCCTTATCCCAAAACGTTTTGGCAGCCCCCTTCCCCCAGGCTCAGGACAACGGTGTTGACCCGACCCAGACATTGGTCGACCGCCTGACCTTGGACGACTATAAGACCACACTTAAGGGGTTAACTCAGTTCGGAGACAGGCGGCAGGGCACGGAGCGAAACCGCAACGCGGTGGACTGGATTGAGGCCCAGCTGCAATCCTTTGGCTGCACCAACACCGAGCGGGTCATCTATGACTTTGATCCTGCGCCTAGAAACAACGGCGGAGGGCGCAGTCCGCGTGGAGGCACAGCCGTCCTGCCTGACCTCACGACACCGACCGGAGGCTTGGTCGGTCGCAACGGGAATGGACCGGGCGGCAGCTCAATCTACGGATACCGTGGCCGGACCGGCGTAAACCGCGACCTCCAGGCTCAACCCGACGAGCGCATCCGCGAACTCAACCGGGAAGAGCCCGTAAACGGTGAGCGCAGCCTCGTTTATTGCACCAAAGTGGGGAAGACCCGCCCCGATGAGATGTACATCGTAGGCGCCCACATGGATGGTCACGGCGTCAACGAAGCGGTAAACGACGATGGGTCAGGCACGGCCCTGGTGATGGAGCTTGCTCGTCTATTCAGTTCACCTGACGTACAAACCGACGTGTCGATCCGTTTCGCTCTGTGGAACAACGAAGAAACCGGCCTAAACGGTGCGACGGCATACGTTGAGCAGAGGCAAGGTCTGCAGGGACTGGAGAATCCAGCCGGCTCAGGGCATTACCCCGAGCCCACGTGGTTGGGCATGATCCAGCACGACATGATGCTCTGGGACCACGGGGCACCTCGGGCGGATGGCACGGTCAGCCGGAACCAACGCCCGGAAGCCGACGTCAACATCGAATTCCAGTCGGCGTCGGACCTCGCTGATGAATCGATGAGGCTCGCTTTCACCTTTAAGGCGGCGGCTGATGCCTATAACACAGACTACCCAGCGACAGTCGGCCCACATATGACGAACACCGACTCGACGCCTTTTATGAATATCGTCCCGTCGATCAGTCTAAGAGAGAATGAGCGCGGGGCTCATACCGGGGCAGGTTGGAATCCGACGTGGCACTCCACTCTCGACGTCTGGACCACGTTTACCGACGATGATTTCCGCCTAGGACTCAATGCGGCGCAGACCACGCTGTCCGCACTGTCGATGCTGACGGGTGCGTCCGTCGGACGCTAGCACACCCGGATAGAACCAGCCCCTCTGGGTTTGGGCTTCAGGGCCCGTGCCCCGGGGGGCGAGTTGGAGAGCGCTACGGGATATGAGCGTTGTTTTTCCTCTTCGTCGCGCCGCCGCAAGGCTCGCACCCCGGGCCACACACAGGAACGGTGACAGGCGTGCAAAGACTCGGGGGCCGCCGAGGATGATCAGGGTCCATTTGTTACCGTTCGGTTTCTCACCCTGGCACACTTATGGGGTAGCTGGCGGGCTCACCCGCAAACGATACGCGTACGTCTGATTCCCGGTGAAGTGCTCCGGCACCGCCGCGAACATCAAGTACACGGATTCATCCGTTGCGCTCACGTCGAGCGTCCAGGTCCCGGCCCGGCC